>JAXDLS010000395.1:0-2631 GCA_034666485.1 Chloroflexota bacterium | reverse complement strand
GCACCGCACCGGCGACCAGCGCAGGCACGAACTGGTGGGGGACCCGGTTGCCGAAGGTCGCCACCGCCGCGACGACCAGCAGCGCCATGAGCACGAAGAGGTCGAGGAGGCGCTCGGCGATGATGGTTCCGAAGCCCTTCATCGCGCCCACGCCCATCCGGGTCCGCAGGAGAAATGCCCGGTAGACGTCTCCCATCTTGGCGGGCACGACGCAGTTGACGAAGAAGGACACCAGCAGCGTCTGGTAGAGCGGACCTGCGGAGCAGCGCTCACCGGCGTTGCGCAGGAGCAGCTGCCAGCGCAGGGTGCGGGCCAGGAAGGAGAGGTAGTACGCGGCGATGCCGGCCATGTACAGGCGCAGGTCCGCGTGGCGGATCGCGCTGCCCACGTCGTGCCAGTTCACCGGGGCGCGCCAGATCGCGAGTCCGATGATGAGCACGGTGGCGCCCAGGGAGAGGGCGGTGCGAGGGCTCAGCAGCCGGGAGCGCAGCGAGGGTGCGGCGACGTTGTCGGGGGCGCGCAGAGACACGACGCGGGCAACCCTATCACGCGGTTCTGTGGCCTCCGCGGCCGTGGCAGCGCCGTGGCCGGATGTGACGATACGGTCACGGAGCCTCGTCGCCGCGGTCTCGCGCCCTCTGGAGGCGCTGCGCCAGCGAGGTCTCGCTGCGCTGTCCGCGGGGCTCGGCGGCGCGCGCCTCACGCTCCGCGAGCACCCGGATCATGTTCTCCAGGTGGACCGGCTCGCCCGCCGCCCGTGCGGCGCGCTCACTGGCGGGCCGGCTGTCCCACTGGCGGATCTGGAAGACGCCCTTGAGCGCCGACCAGGGCACCGCGATGGTGCGCAGCTCCGGTTCGGGAGTGCCGTGCTCGACCAGCTCCCAGACCCCGCCGTGCGGGCCGAGACGCACCTCGGGGCCCAGCCAGGCGCGCAGCACGTGCCCGTCGAGGAAGTGGAAGGCCGCCTTGTCCCAGCCCGCCAGGGTCTCGGCCGGAGGTGCGGGGCGGACGTCGCCGACGATCAGCTGGCGGATCGCCGCCAGCGGCAGCAGGGCCCGCTCGCTGTTGGAGTCGACGTTGCGGATCTCCGCCTCGATCACCGGCAGGTCGAAGCCGATGGTGGGGGTGTCGGCCCACAGCACCTCGCCGTCGTTGAAGGTGATCACCACCGGAGGCATGGGTGAAGCCTACGCCCTGCCTCTCGTCACCGGGCTCTCACGATTCGATGGCCGGGGCGGCCTCGGGACCGCGGCGAGAGGTGCTCGCGTGACCACCCGTTCGGTCTCGCGGATGTGCACGCGGCGGGTGCTGCGGGCGATCACGGCGCTGACGCTGGCGCTGACCGCCGCCGTCGCGCTTGCGGCGGGCGGGTCCGCCGCCGCCTCCACGCCGGTCGATCCCGCGGTGGCGGGGCCGGCGATCCCGGCCGCCGGCCGCCCCCCACTGGTTCGCGACGACCGGCCCCCCGCCACCCCCGCCCCGTCCGCCCCGGCCCGGGCGCGGCCCGCCGCGGTGAGCCGCGCCACGCCGGCGGCGTCACCGGGCCCGCGCACCCCCCAGCCGCTCCCCATCCCGCCACCGCTCCGGCTCACGCCGTCGCTGGTGCCGGTGCCCCAGAGCGACGCCGCCCAGCTCGCCCCCACGTCCGTCCTCGTCCTGGGCTTCGGCTCGGTGGCGCTGGCGGCCGCGGCGATGGCGCTGCGGCTGCTCCGGCGGGGGCGCTGAGGTGCGGCGTCCGGACCTGGTGCGACGGGCCTCCTTCTTCACCCTGTTCCCGCTGGTGGTGGGCGTCTTCGCGGTCTTCATCGCCTCGGTGTCCGCCTACGTGCCCTTCCAGCAGGCCCGCCGCATCGCCGGGCAGGTGGCCGCCGGCCGCGCCGCCGACAAGGCGTCGGTGGGGGGCAACCTGCTCCAGGAGCAGCAGCGGTCCCTGGTGGGCTACGCCCGCGCCACCTCGCTCCAGCTCGGCGAGCGCGGCGACGGCGGGGCCGACGTCGCCGCGCTCGGCACCTTCATCGCCCGCCTCTCCCGCGAGCTGGAGCCGGCGACGGGGGGGCCGGGCACCCCGGTCAGCTCGGCGCCCGCCCAGGGGTGCATGCCGGCCGCGGCGCCGCTGCCCGCCGCCCCCGACGTCTGCGGCGCCGGGGTGCTGATCGTCACCCGGTCGGTGAACGGGGCGCCTGCCAGCACCCTGGTGGCGCGCGCCGGGTCGCTGCTCGGCGACGACCGGGCACTGTCGCGCTGGCTGTCGCGCCAGGCGGTGGCCTCGCCGCTCTTCGCCGGCAACCCGGACGACGGCGTTCCCTGGATGTTCGCCACCCATCCGGTGCGCACCCCGGCGGGGGTTCCCACCGGGCTGAGCGTGGTCGTCGCCCAGCCCAACATCGTCGACGACCTCGCCCTCGAGCTGCGCAGCGCCGGCACCGACCAGCCGCAGGTGGCGATCGTCCGCGACGACAGCTACGTGGTCGGTGGGCGCATCGCCGGCCGCGTGGTGCGCGCCGGCGAGCCGCTGCCGGCGGCGCTCGCGGGTGCCGTCGCGGCCCCCGGCGCGACCACCATCGACCTCGACGGCGACCGCTACGCGGTGGCGGCGTCGCTGCTCGGCGACCGCAACCGGCTGCTGCTGCT
>JAXDLS010000394.1:0-4004 GCA_034666485.1 Chloroflexota bacterium | reverse complement strand
CCCCGAGCCGCCCGTCCCCGGGTCGCCGCCACCCCAGCCCCTGCTCGAGCTCCGCGACGTCGACGTCCTCTACGGCCGGGTGCAGGCGCTGCGCGGGGTCTCGCTCCACGTCCACAGCGGCGAGGTGGTGGCGCTGATCGGCAGCAACGGCGCCGGCAAGACCACCACGCTGCGGGCGATCAGCGGGCTGGTCCGTCCCGCGCGGGGCGAGGTGCTGCTCGAGGGCCGGCCGATCCACACGCTGGGAGCCGAGCTCATCGCCCGCCGCGGGGTTGCCCACGCCCCCGAGGGGCGCCGGCTCTTCAGCCGGATGACGGTGCGCGAGAACCTGGAGATGGGGGCGTTCTCGCGCCGCGACGGCTCCGGGCTGCGCGCCGACTACGACCGCGTGTACACGCTCTTCCCCCGGCTGCAGGAGCGCAACACGCAGCTCGCCGGCAGCCTCAGCGGCGGCGAGCAGCAGATGGTGGCGATCGGTCGCGCCCTGATGGCCCGCCCCCGGGTGCTGCTCCTCGACGAGCCCTCGCTCGGGCTGGCGCCGATCCTCGTCGACGCCATCTTCGAGGTCATCCGCGAGATCAACGCCACCGGCACCACCATCCTGCTCATCGAGCAGAACGCCCTGCTCGCCCTCGACGTCGCCCGCCGCGCCTACGTGCTCGAGACCGGCAGCATCGCGCTGAGCGGCAGCGCCGCCGAGCTGCAGCAGTCCGAGGCGGTGCAGCGGGCCTACCTGGGGATGTGACCGGAGGCCGGCACGCCGGCGGCGGCCCGCGGCCGCGGGTGCGGGCGGCGCCGGCGGCCGGGGTGGACGGCCATCCCCGCCTGCGGGCGCTGCCTCCGGCGCCCGCCTGGGTGCTGCTGGAGGCGGAGGACGGCGACCGGGACGCCGTCCTGGCAGCGCTGCTCCCGCGCCTGCTCGAGCGCCTCGAGCCGGCGGCGACGGCCTGGGTGGTCCGCATCGACGGCCCCGCCGACCAGGTGCGCTACCTCCTCGACCTGGCCGCCGCCGAGGGGGTTCCCGTGGCCGGCGGCGGGCGGGTGGGTCCCGCCGAGCTCCGCCTCGCCGCCGGCCATCCCCTGGCAGCCACCCTGCTCGGCGAACGCAGCGCCGGCCGCTGCACGGTCCTGCTGCTCGTCGAGGATGCGGTGCCCCCCGACCGGTTCCGCGCCGCCGTGGTGATGGGGGGATGCGGGGGGCGCTGGGGGCTGGCCGCCGCCGCCGGGATCGAGCCGGTGCTCGGCGCCGCGGCCGCGGCGGGGGCCACGGTCGAGCACGACGCCCGCCCCGTCCCCGATGCCGGTGGACGGCGGGTGCGGTGGCGCGCCCTCGCCGGCGCCGCCGGAGCCGCGGGGCTCCTGGCCCTCACCGTGCTGGCCGCGATCTGGTGGCGGCCCGCCGGGTCACCGCCAGCGCCTCCGCCGATGAGCGGACCGGCACCGGAGGCCCGGCAGCGGACCGCGGCCACCTTCGACCCCGAGCGCGGCGAGCTGGTCCTCTTCGGCGGCAGCGCCGACCGCACCCCCGGCCTCGACCTCGGCGACACCTGGACCTGGACGCCGCCCCGCTGGCGGTTGCGACGGCCGGCGGCGGCGCCCTCGCCGCGGTTCGGCTCGGTCATGGCCGGCGACCTGGCGAGGAGGACGGTGGTGCTCTTCGGCGGCCAGCGGCGCACCCCCACGAGCGAGACGCTCGACGACACCTGGACCTGGGACGGCGCCACCTGGACCCGGCAGGAGCCGCTCGCGGCCCCGCCG
Source organism: Chloroflexota bacterium (assembly GCA_034666485.1). Classification (GTDB taxonomy): domain Bacteria; phylum Chloroflexota; class Dormibacteria; order Aeolococcales; family Aeolococcaceae; genus CF-96. The sequence goes on along the minus strand of JAXDLS010000394.1, from coordinate 2,246 downwards.
CCGGGCTCCCTCCCCCGCGGCCTCGAGTTCGACGTCCACACCGCGACCTCGGTCCTGGTGGTCGAGCGCGAGACCCCGGCGGGGACCGGCTTCGAGACCTGGACCTGGGACGGCTCCTCCTGGGCGTCCCATCCCGGCGCCGCGACCCCGCCGTTGCGCTGGATGGCCGCCGCCCCCGGCGGCGGCGTGCTCGGCGTCGGCGAACCCGACCCGGAGAACCGCGGCAGCACCTGGAGCTGGGACGGCGGCGGGTGGCGGCGCCTCACCCCGCCGGCCGAGGTGCGGGTCGAGCCGCTCAGCGCGCTGCTGGCCTACGACCCGGGGACGAATCGCACCCTGCTCGTCGAGAGCGAGTTCCTCGACGTCGACGGACGGCCCGCCGGAGGGACGTGGTCGTGGGACGGCCGATCCTGGACCGAGCACCACTCCGCGCCCCCGGTGGTGGCGGCCTTCGGCATCACCGCGCCGCTCGCCACCCGGGAGGGGCGGCTGGTGCTGGTCGGAGGATCGCTGGGCCGGGGCGCCTACCGGGACGCCTGGGCGTGGGACGGCTCCGCCTGGCGGCGGAGCTGAGCTACATCGTCCGCAGCTGCAGGTAGCGCTTGACGTCCGGCAGCACCACGGCGGCGCCGAGCCCTGCGGTCACCAGACCGACGGTCACGAGCAGCTTGACGAGCATGAGGGTTCCTCCATGATTCCCAATGTGCCGAAAGTGTACAGCTTGGCTGTCACCTACCCGCACGGACCGGTCACGATCAGGCGGCGATCGCCTTCGCGTACTCCTCGCGGAAGCGTCCGCGGGCGCGGAACAGCAGGGTCTCGATCGCCGAGCAGGAGACGCCCAGACGGTCGGCGATGGAGCGGTAGTCGAGGCCCTCGATCTCGCGGAGCACCAGCACCTGACGGTGCCGCGGGTTGAGGCGGTCGAGAACCGAGACGACGAAGCGCGCATCCTCGCGCTGCTCGACGTGCTGCTCGGTGTCGATCACCGAGACCGTGCCGGCGGCGGGCTTGATGTGGACCATGTCGTCGATCGACTGCGCCGGCTGGCGGCGGAGGGCGCGGATGTGGTCGATGGCGAGGTTGGTGCCGATGCGCAGCACCCAGGCGCGGAACTTCAGGTCGCCGTCGGTGCCGATGCGCTGGGCGGCGCGGAGGAAGGTCTCCTGGGCCAGCTCCTCGGCGACCGCCTCGTTGCCACACAGCCGGGTCAGCCGGCGCACCACCAGCGGGCGGTGGCGGCGGTAGAGCTCCTCGAAGGCCCAGACGCCACCGCCCCGGAAGGCGTCGACGAGCGTCTGGTCATCGAGGTCGACGAGGGTGTCGGAGACCACTTCTGGCGCATTCCTTCTGTGCGGGGATACCGCAAGAAATCGTGCGTCCCACCCCGTGAAGGCCCCGCCGCCTCCCGGTAAAGAGTTGTTGGCAGCGCGTCGCGAGACGTCCCGGACGCCACCAACCCCACGCTCGCCAGCCCGGCTATCGCCCGGCGGCGGCCACCCCGAACACCAGCCCGGCGAGGATGATGAAGGCGCCGTACTCGAGCAGCGGGGCCCGCCCCAGCCGTCCCGCCGAGGCCCCCCCGAGCAGGCCGCGAAGCCCGTACCAGAGCAGCAGCAGCGAGACCGCGGTGGCGGCCTGGCCGAAGAGTCCCCCGGCGAGGGCGGCGGTGACCGCGGTGATCACGCCCACCGCCAGCGCGGCCAGGGCGGTGCGTCCCCAGGGCACGCCGTCGGCCCGCACCGCGTCGTAGGCGGTCGCGGTGGTGCCCAGCAGCACCACGATGCCGCGCACCCACCAGGAGAGCCCCGGGCTGGCGCCGGCCAGGACCGCGGGCACGCACACCAGCACCGCGGCGACCTCGCGCAGCTGGCGCCCCACCGGGGTCTCCAGGCCGGCGGCGCGCATCGCGGCGAGATGGGGCGCGGCGGCGATCACCGCGGTGCCGATGAGCACCGACAGGACGTTGGTGCGGGCGTCGCCGCTCCCCGCCAGCGAGACCGCGAGCGAGATCACCGCGGCCACGGGGAGGATGAAGGTGTCCGCACCCGGGCGGGTCTCCTCGGGGCAGAGCACCAGGTCGTAGTGGATGATCGCCAGGGCGGTGAGCACCACCAGGGCGAGGTCGAGGCCGAGGCTGACCACCCAGCCGGTGGTCTGCGGCCGGACCAGCACCGCGGTGAGCGCCACGGCCGCACCCACCATGCCGTGGAAGAGCGGCGCCGGCACCCGGGCGATGGTGACCG
>JAXDLS010000393.1:0-2807 GCA_034666485.1 Chloroflexota bacterium | reverse complement strand
TCGCTCACCCGCATCAGGTCGTCGACGAAGCGCACCCGCTCGAAGGTGATGCAGTTGACCGGGCAGTGGTCCTCGCAGATGCGGCAGTTGGTGCAGCGGTCGTAGTTGATGAAGATCTGCCCGGCGTAGCCACCCGACTCCGGGTCGCCACCGGACGTCTCGCAGACCAGCGTGTCGCCGCCCGACGAGCGCTCGCGGTCCTCGCCGAAGACGACCACGTCGATGGCCTTCTCGGGGCAGACGTCGTCGCAGGCGCCGCAGAGCACGCAGACGGTCTTGTCGTAGTGGTGCACCGAGTCGCACTGGAAGCAGCGGATCGACTGGACGATGGCCTCGCGATCGGTCCAGGGCAGCTCGCACTCCGACATGTCGTAGCGCTTGGCGGCCTCGAGGATCGGCGGATCGGTGCGGGCGAAGACCTCCGACTGGCGGTGGTCGTCGGTGCGCTCCACCACCGTCTGGTAGAGGCGGAAGGAGTCGTCCTCCATGTCCTCGCCGAGGTACTCGCGGATCGACCGCGCCACGCGGTGCCCCCAGCCGACGGCGTCGACGATGAACGACGGACCCTGCACGCAGTCGCCGCCGGAGAAGAGCTTGGGCACCGAGGTGTGGCCGCCGCGGTCGGCGGAGAGCAGCCCGCGGGGGGTCACCGGGGCGATCTCCGACGGCCTCTCCATGATCTGGCCGGAGGCGAAGATCACGTAGTCGCAGTCGATGCGCACCCGCTCGACGCCGGGCTTCTCCTTCACCGAGGAGAAGATCACCTTGCCCGTCAGCGGGTCGAACTCCAGGGGCTCGAGCGGCGCGAAGGAGACGCCGGTGACGGTGTTGTTCGCGTCGGTGTGGATCTCCTTGACGATGATCCCGCAGGCCAGCCGCAGCCCGATCTCCTTGGCCTCGTGGAGCTCGTTCCCGAATGCCGGGAGCCGGTCCTCGGGCTCGATGGCGCACATCCAGACCTCGGGGCAGCCGAGCTTGATCGAGCTCTGCACCGCGTCGGTGGCGATGGCTCCACCCCCCACGCAGACCACCCGGGTCTTCCCCGGGACCATGTGGTCGGGGATCCGGTCGTAGCTGATCACGCGCAGGAAGCGCATGGCGTCGATGACCTGGGTGGCGTCGTGTCCGGGGACGGGCAGGATGCGGCCCTGCATCATCCCGATGGTCAGGAAGACGGCGTCGTACTCGTCGATGAGGTCCTCGAGCCGGACGTCGTCGGGACCGGTGCCGACGTTGGTGTTGGTGCGCACGTCGATGCCGGTCGCCATGATCATGTCGAGCTCCCACTGGAGCTGATCGTGGTCGAAGCGGAACGGCGGGATGCTGGTGCTGAGCAGGCCGCCGACCTTCGCCTCGCGCTCGAGCAGGACCACGTCGTAGCCCTGCACACGCAGGTCGAGGGCGCAGGTCAGGCCGGCGGGGCCGGCGCCGACGATGCACACCCGCCTTCCCTTGGCGGGGCCGAGCTTGTAGTCGATCCAGAGGCCCTGCTTGAAGGCGAAGTCGGTGGAGAAGCGCTTGATGGAGCGGATCGTCACCGGGTCCTCGCCCGGGTCCCAGCCGCGCTTGCAGTCGGTCTCGCAGGGATGGTTGCAGAGCCGGCCGAGCATGCTCGGGAACGGGTTGGTCTCGTGGATGACCATCCAGGAGTCGACGTAGCGGCCCTGGCTCACGTAGTCGATGTAGGTGGCGATGTCCTGCTTGATCGGGCAGTTGCGCTGGCAGGGGCTCACCGGCACGTTGAATCCGAGGTCACGGTGACCGGCGAGGATCTTCATCGGTGCCTTGTCGACCACGTTGGAGCCGATCTCCGCGAGCAGCTGCGCCTCGGACACGACCCCGACCGGTGAGCTGCGGCGGCTGAAGACGCCGCCCACGGGCTCGGTGATCAGCACCGCGCCCGCGCCGGCGTCGACCATCTCGCGGGCCGCGGCGAGCGCCGTCTCTCCCCCGTCGAGGCGGGGCAGCGGCCGCAGCAGCTCACCCGCCCGGGTGCGGTGGAGGCCCTTCTCGGTGGCGGGAAGCACCGCCTCGAGACCGACGCTGCCGAGGATCTCGCCGTCGTCACGCACCACCAGCAGCGGCAGCGGATGCTGAGCCAGCAGCGGGGCGAGGATGTTGGCGAGGGTGTCGAGGGGATCGCACTGCGCCCCCAGCGGCTCCATGATCTCGCTGAGCACGTGCATCTCTAGCCCTCGAGCCCGGCGCCGGCGGCGAGCCGCTCGGCGGCATGGGCCGCGATCTCACGGGTTGTGACCATCCCCACCGGGCGCACGTCCTCGTGCATCACCAGCGCGAGCTGGCGCCCGGCCTGGCGGAGCATCGCCGCCGCCTCGCCGAGCAGGCTGTTCTCGTCGACCAGCAGCGGCGGGGTGCGCAGCACGTGGCGGGCGAGGACATCGGTCACCGAGGGCCGCACCACGTCGCTGCCCCCGAGCTCCACGCTCCCCTCGACGTACTGATCGAGGATGTCGCGCGAGCGCACGTACCCCACCGGCCGGCGGTCGATGAGCACGGGCAGCTCGGTGAGGTCGTTGTCCGCCATCAGCTTGGCGATGGCGTCGATGGGGGTGCTGGGGAGGCAGAAGGCCACCTCGGTGCGCATCACGTCGCGCACCGCGGGGTTGGCCGCCTCCGGCGCCAGCCGGTTGGGGTCGAGGCTGCTGCGATCCGCCACGGTCCCGCTCAGCCGCCCGCGCCGGTCGACGCGGACTGCTCCTCGGCGAACCGGCGGAGGACGTCCTGCCAGGTCTCGGTGGGCGACTCGACCTCGAGGGCGGCGCGCGGCAGGCTGCGGTTGATCCGTG
>JAXDLS010000392.1:0-2787 GCA_034666485.1 Chloroflexota bacterium | reverse complement strand
CATCCAGTACACCTCCGGCACCACCGGGTTCCCGAAGGGCGCGACCCTTTCGCACCACAACCTGATCAACAACGGCTTCTTCATCGGCGAGGCGCTGCGCTACACGGAGGCCGACCGGGTGTGCATCCCGGTGCCCTTCTACCACTGCTTCGGCATGGTGCTCGGAAACCTCGCCTGCACCACCCACGGCAGCACCATGGTGATCCCCGGCGAGGCCTACGACCCCGAGGCGGTGATGGAGACGGTGCAGGCGGAGCGCTGCACCTCGCTCTACGGCGTGCCCACGATGTTCATCGGCGAGCTCGACCACCCCCGCTTCCGGGAGTTCGACTTCTCCTCGCTGCGCACCGGGATCATGGCCGGCTCGCCCTGCCCCGTCGAGGTGATGAAGCGGGTGCAGTCGACCATGTGCATGACCGAGGTCACCATCTGCTACGGCATGACCGAGACCTCCCCGGTCTCCACCCAGAGCGCCACCGACGACCCCCTCGACAAGCGGGTCTCCACGGTCGGCCGGGTTCATCCCCACGTCGAGATCAAGGTCGTCGACCCCGAGACCGGGGCGGTCGTCCCCCGGGGCGAGCGCGGCGAGCTCTGCACCCGCGGCTACTGCGTGATGCTCGGCTACTGGAACAACGAGGAGGCCACCCGGACGGCGATCGACGCCGGCCGCTGGATGCACACCGGCGACCTCGCGGTGATGGACGACGACGGCTACCTGAACATCGTCGGCCGGATCAAGGACATGATCATCCGCGGCGGCGAGAACGTCTATCCGCGCGAGATCGAGGAGTTCCTCTACGGCCATCCCGACGTCTCCGACGTCCAGGTGATCGGCGTGCCCAGCGAGCGCTACGGCGAGGAGGTGATGGCCTGGGTGAGGCTGCGCGAGGGCGCCGCGGTCACCGGCGACCAGCTCACCGAGCACTGCCGCGGGAGGATCGCCACCTACAAGATCCCCCGCTACTGGAAGTTCGTCGACGACTTCCCCATGACCGTCACCGGCAAGGTCCAGAAGTTCCGCATGCGCGAGGCCGCGGTCGAGGAGCTGGGGCTGCAGGCGGCGGCGGGGGTGCGCACCGCGTGACCGCCGCCGGCGGGGGCTCCCTGGCGCCGCCGCCGGTCACCCCCGACCTCGCCCCGCTGCTGGAGCCGCTGCGCCTCGGCGGCCACCGGGCGCCCTCGCGGGTGGCCTTCACCGCGCACACCACCAACCTGGGCGAGGGCGGGCTGCCGGGAGCCGGGCACGCCGGGTACTACGCGCGCCGGGCCCGGGGTGGCGCCGGGCTGATCGTCATCGAGGAGGTGTGCGTCCACCCCAGCGACCACCCCCTCGACCGCTCCCTGCGCGGCCACGACCCGGCGATCGTGAACGGCTACGGGGCGATCGCCGCGGCGGTGCGCCCGCACGGGTCGCTGCTCTGCGTCCAGCTCAACCACAGCGGCATGCAGGGGTCGGGCCATCCCCGCCGGCAGGTGCTCTGGGCGCCCTCGGCGGTGCCCAACCCCTCGACCATGGAGATGCCCAAGGTGATGGAGGCCGACGACATCGCCGCCCTGGTCGCGGGCTTCGCCGGCTGCGCCCGGCTGGCGATGGCCGGCGGCCTCCACGGGGTGGCGGTCAACGCCGGCCAGCACTCGCTGCTCCGCCAGTTCCTCTCCCCGCTCACCAACCAGCGCGGCGACGGCTACGGGGGCGGGCTCGAGGGCAGGGCGCGGCTGCTCCGCGAGACGCTGGCGGCGGTCCGCGCCGCGGTGGGGCCGGGCGGGCTGGTGGGCCTGCGCCTCTGCGCCGACGAGCTCGCCCCCTGGGCGGGGATCACCCCCGAGCAGGCCCCGGAGATCGCCGCCCACCTGCTCGCCCCCGGCGGGGTCGACTGGGTGAGCGTGGTGGTCGGCTCCATCTACAGCATCCACGCCACCCGCGCGGCGATGCACACCGCCCCGGGCTATGCGCTCGGGGTCGCCGGCGCGGTCCGGGCCATCGCCGGGGGCGTGCCCGTGCTCGCCACCGGCAGCCTGGTCGACCCCGCCATGGCCGCCGGGGCGATCGCGTCGGGGGCGGCCGACGGGGTGGAGATGACCCGCGCGCTGATCGCCGACCCCGACCTGGTCGCCCGGGTGCGCGAGGGCCGCGCCGGCCGGGTGCGGCCCTGCATCCGCTGCAACCAGGACTGCGTGGTGCGCACCGCCCAGAACGCGGTGGTGAGCTGCATCCACAACCCCGAGGCCGGCCACGAGGCGGCCTTCCCGGCGCCCTCGCCGGCGCCGCGTGCCCGCCGCGTGCTGGTGGTCGGCGGTGGCCCGGCGGGGATGGAGGCGGCCCGGCTGGCGGCCCTGCGCGGCCACCGGGTCACCCTGCTGGAGCGCTCCGGGCAGCTGGGTGGCGCTCCCGCGCTGGTGGCCACCGCCCCGCTCCGGGCCCCGATGGGCGAGGTCGGCGGCTGGCTCGCCGCCCGGCTGGGCGAGCTCGACGTCGAGGTCCGCCTCGGGGTCGGGGCGACCGTGGAGAGCGTGCTCGACGCCGGCGCCGACGTGGTGGTGCTCGCCACCGGCGGGCGGATGCGCCCCGTCGAGGGTCGCGAGGCGGCCGCCGGTGACGCCGTGGTCGGGGTGCGCGACGTGCTCCGCGGGGTGCTGCCGGGCACCGGGCGGGTGGTGGTCGTCGACCGCGAGGGCGGCCACCCCGCCATCGACGCCGCCGAGGCCGCGGCCGCCGCCGGCCGGCCGGTGGTGGTGGTGAGCGAGGACGCCTTCGTCTCCAGCCGGCTCGGCCTCACCGGCGAG
>JAXDLS010000391.1:0-3197 GCA_034666485.1 Chloroflexota bacterium | reverse complement strand
CTCGGATCAGACCGTCCCCACCCGCACCAGCGACTTGACCGCGCGGCGTTCGTCCATGGCGGCGTACGCCTCCGCGATGCCGTCGAGGCCGGTCTCGAAGTCGAGCACGCGGCCGGGGTGGATGCGGCCCTCCAGGACATCGTCGAGGAGCTCGGGGATGTAGGTTCGCGCCGGCGACACGCCGCCGCGCAACCCGATGTTGCGGAAGATCACGGTCTCGATCGGCACCTCGACGCCGTGCGGGACCCCGACGGCGCCAACCGTCGACCCGGGTCGTGCGATGGCGAATGCCGTCGCCATCGACTGGCCGGTGCCGACGCACTCGAGGGCGGCGTCGACGCCCACGCCATCGGTCAGCTCCAGGAGCGCCTCGGTCGCCGCATCGCCGCGCTCGGCGACGATGTCCGTGGCGCCCAGGGCCTGGGCCAGCTGCTGGCGGGCCGGGTTCCGGCTGAGGGCGACCACCCGGGCCGCGCCCAGGCGCCGGGCGGCGAGGACGGCGCACAGACCGACCGCGCCGTCCCCGACGACGGCGACCACGCTGCCGGGCCTGACGCCGGCGCTCACCGCCGCGTGGTGACCGGTGCACATGACGTCGGAGAGCGTGAGCAGCGAGCGCATCGTCTCGTCCGAGTGACCGGAGCCCGGGACCGGCACGAGGGTGCTGTCGGCGAACGGGACCCGCACCGCCTCACCCTGGCCTCCGTCGATCCCCTCGCCGGTCCCGAACGCGCCTCCCGCGACGCAGTTCGACGGCCATCCCGCCCGGCAGTGCACGCACGTCCCGTCGCTGTAGAGGAAGGGCGCGACCACCAGGTCGCCCTCGGCGATGCCGCGCACCTCCGCCCCGACCTGATCCACCACGCCGACGAACTCGTGGCCGATCGACCCCAGCGCATGAGGGGACTCACCGCGGTAGTACCAGAGGTCGGACCCGCAGACGCACGCGAGCACGACGCGCACGACGGCGTCCGTCGGCGCGGTGATCACCGGGTCGGGCCGCTCGCCGAGTTCGATGGAGCGGGGTCCGGCGAAGAGAGCGGCGCGCACGGCTACACGCCCTCCACGGCGAGGGAGGTCGACGCACCGTACTCCTCGTCGGTGACGTGCGCGCCCCAGGTCGCGCTGTTGCCGTCGTCGTCGACCTCGAGCATCGCCAGGTGGGTCATGAAGCGCGTCGGCGCGGCGCCGTGCCAGTGGTCCTCGCCCGGCTCGAAGAGCACGCGATCGCCGGGATGGATGGCCTCGATCGTGCCGCCGCGGCGCTGGACGAGGCCGACGCCCTCGGTGACGTAGATGGTCTGGCCGTTCGGATGCGTGTGCCACGCCGTGCGCGCGCTCGGGGTGAAGTGGACGCTGCTCGCGCTCAGGCGCGAGCCAGGTGACGGGGCCGCGACCGGGTCGACGTAGACCGCACCCGTGAACCACTCGCTCGGCCCCGCCATGGTCTCGACGCTGTTCCTCGTGATCCGCACAGGTGTTCTCCTGATGTCCCTGCTCCGGCGCTCCGGACCGCCCGCCACCCAGGCCCTCCGGGGACCACGGTGCAGCTCCGGTCATCCTGATTCAGGATGCCCGATTATCCAGGTCGTGCCACCACCACCCCTCCACGATCAGCGCGAGACGAAATCGCTGCCGGTGTGGCCGATGATCCACACGACCAGGATGGCGACGAGGACGGCGGCGACGGCGGCGGCCTGGATGCCCACGAGCAGGCGCCAGACGCAACCCTCGCGAGGGGATGCCTCCGCGTCGGTCACGGCCGCAAGCCGGCGGGATCGCGATCGAGCAGGTGCCCGGTGACCACGGGATTCCTGAAGTCGAACCGCGGGCCGGCGAAATTCTGCGGGCCTCCGTGGCCCACGTCGAGCTCGTCGATCCACTTGATCTGGCTCTGGCCGAGCAGCCCGGGGATGATCAGCCGAGCCGGGTAGCCGTGGTCGTCGTCGAGGCGCTCGCCGTTGATGTGCGTGCAGATCAGTGCGCCGCCGGCGAGCACATGGCTGCGATCGTGGTCCCAGAAGTAGCCGCTGGTGGAACGGATCAGGACGTGGCCGAAGTCGCGGTCGGCCCCGGCCATGCGCAGCAGCGTGGCCACGGGCACGCCGCGCCACCTCCGCTCGGCGGTCCAGCCGTCGACGCAGCTGATGGCATAGCGGTGCTCCTCGGTTGGCAGCGAGAGCAGCTCGGCCTCGGTCAGCTCCAGCGGATGGGCCACGGAGCCGGCGATGCGCAGCCGCCAGCGGGTGACGTCGACCTTCTGTGCGCCCCCCTCGTAGTTCATGATCGGGAAGTCGAAGGTCCCCTCGCCGGGCCGCATGGGCTGCAGAAAGGCCCAGGAGCGCACGGGAAAGCCGGAGGCCCCGACGCCGAGCACCGCGCCGAAGGCGAGACCGCCACCGAGCAGGCCGCGCCGGGTGACCGTACCGCCCAGCGGCTCGCGGATCGGCTTCGCCGGCTCGGCGCCGGCGACGGCGATGGGCGTTCCCGCCAGCTCGGCCGCGGCGGTGCGGTGTGCCTCGCGCACGTGCACGACGATGTGGACGGCCAGCGCTGCCGTGAACACCAGCGCCGATGTGTTGTGGATGGCCGTCCATGCATATCCGAACTGGTTGCGGAAGCTCCACATCTCGACGCCGCTGGCGAAGAGGGTCACCGAGCTGCCGATCAGGATGGGGGCGATGATCCGGGGAACGGGGCGGGGTGGGCCGGCCTCGTGGTAGGCGTGGTCGCGCAGGTAGTAGCGGCCGAACCGGTACCCGGTGCTGGCCAGCTTGATTGCGATCAGAGGCAACAGCAGGAAGCCCACGAAGAAGTGGACGGGCCGGATGACGTCGTAGGCCGGGCCGCCGAGCGCGGCGAGATTGCCCGCCAGGAGGAAGAAGAAGGCGGCGCTGGCGATCTCCAGGACCAGGAGGGCGAGCAGGACCAGGCCGGTCATCGCGGTGAGACGGGCGTTGCCGCCGACGCCGGCGGTCGGCACCGCGTGCCCCCGCGGTTCGCCGTCATCCGCTGGTGCCGGCTCTGTCTGTCCCAGCTTCACGGTCGCCTCCCATTGCCGGCTCAGCCCCTGCGCATCTCATGGTGTGGGAGCTGGATTGCGCTCCCATGACGCGTGTCGGCCGGCTCGTGTGGGCCACCGGGCACGGTACGCACGGGGGCTGAGGCCGTAGGCACGCTGGTGTTCGAGCATCGAC
>JAXDLS010000390.1:0-3611 GCA_034666485.1 Chloroflexota bacterium | reverse complement strand
CACCTCGAGCAGCTCTTCCCGGGGATGCGCATCCTCGGCCAGCACCCCTTCCGGGTGACCCGCAACGCCGACTTCGCCCTCGAGGAGGAGGAGGCGGAGGACCTGCTCACCGCCGTCGAGGCGATCCTGCGGATGCGCCGGCGCTCGCCCCGGGTGGTCCGGCTGGAGATCGACACGTCGATGGACGGCGAGGTCCTGAGCCTGCTGATGCGCGAGCTCGAGATCGGCGAGGAGGCGGTCTACCGGATCGACGGCCCCCTCGACCTCGCCGGCCTCTGGGCGCTGCACCGGCTCGACCGTCCCGAGCTCCACGACCCGCCCCTCAAGCCCGCCACCCAGGCGCGGCTGGCGACCGCCCCCGACGGTCCGCCCGACCTCTTCAAGGTCATCGCCGGCGGTGACGTGCTGGTGCACTTCCCCTACGAGAGCTTCAGCACCTCGGTGGAGGCCTTCATCGAGCAGGCCGCCCGCGACCCCGACGTGCTCGCCATCAAGCAGACCCTGTACCGCACCTCGGGCCCCGACAGCCCCATCGTCCGCGCCCTCGTGGCCGCCGCCGAGGCGGGCAAGCAGGTGGTCGCCCTGGTGGAGCTGACGGCGCGCTTCGACGAGGCCACCAACATCGCCTGGGCGCGGGTGCTGGAGCAGTCGGGCGTGCACGTGGTGTACGGGCTGGTGGGGCTGAAGACCCACGCCAAGACCGCGCTGGTGGTGCGCCGGGAGGCCGGCGGCATCCGCCGCTACTGCCACGTCGGCACGGGCAACTACAACCAGCAGACCGCGCGCCTCTACGAGGACCTCGGGCTGCTCAGCTGCGATCCCGAGCTCGGCGCCGACCTCACCGACCTCTTCAACTACCTCACCGGCTACAGCCGGCAGCGCCGCTTCCGCCGGCTGCTGGTGGCGCCGACGACGCTCCGCCCGCGGCTGCTCGAGCTCATCCATCGCGAGACCCGCCGCCGCGGACGCATCTTCATGAAGCTGAACCATCTCGTCGACCCGGAGGTGGTCGAGGCCCTGTACGCGGCCTCGACCGCGGGCGCAGAGGTCGACCTGCTGGTGCGCAGCGCCTGCGGGGTGCGCCCGGGCGTGCCGGGGATGTCGGACCGGATCCGGGTGCGCTCGATCGCGGGCCGCTGGCTCGAGCACTCGCGGATCTTCCGCTTCGGCGGCGACACCAACGCCGAATGGTTCATCGGCTCCGCCGACATGATGAGCCGCAACCTCGACGGCCGCGTCGAGGCGCTGGTCCCGGTCGTCGACCCGAGCCTGCGGGCGCGCCTCGACGAGATCGTCGACGTGCTGCTCGCCGACGACTGCCTGTCCTGGACGCTGGACCGGGACGGCGGATGGCACCGGGTCCCCCGGCGGAGCGGGGTCAACGCGCACTCGCGACTGGCGGAGCTGGCCCGGATCCGCGCCGACGGCCGCGACGCCGACGGCGCGCGCGCGCTCGGAGCCGAGGCATGAGCCCCCCCACCCCACCCGCGGTGAACCGCGAGCGCGAGCTGAAGCTGGCGGCGCCGCCCGGCTTCCGCCTCCTCGATCTCGGCTCGGTGGCCGAGGACGTGGTGGTCACCGCGACCGACGAGCGCCGGCTGACGACGGTCTACTGGGACACCCCCGACCTGCGGCTGATCCGCTGGGGCTGCACCCTCCGCCATCGCGCCGGCGAGGGCTGGACGGTCAAGCTCCCCAAGGTCGACAACTCCGCCCTGCTGGTGCGCGACGAGCACAACTTCCCGGGGCCGCCCGCCTCGCCGCCGGACGCCGCGGTCGACCTGGTCCGCGCCTACGTCCGCACCGCGGACCTCGCGCCGGTGGTGCGCATGCGCACCGTGCGCCGCGCGGTGTCGGTGCTCAGCGCCGACGGCCGGCTGCTCGCCGAGATCGACGATGACGACGTCTCCGTGCACCAGGGACGCCGGGTCACCGGCCGCTTCCGCGAGCTCGAGGTGGAGATGGCCGCGGACGGCACCGACGCCCTCCTCGACGCCATCGTCGAGCGCCTCCGGGCCGGGGGAGCGGGCGAGGTCGACCCCACGCCCAAGCTGGTGCGCGCCCTCGGCACCACCGCGGTGGGCCCGCCCGAGGTGGTCGCCGAGACGCTCGACGGTGCCGCCACCGCCGGCGCCGTGGTGCGCCGTGCCATCGCCGCGTCGGTGGCCCGGCTGCTCCGCCACGACCCCGGGCTTCGGCTCGGCGGCGAGCCGGAGGACGTGCACCAGGCCCGCGTCGCCACCCGCCGGCTGCGCTCCGACCTGCGCACCTTCGCCCCCCTGGTCGTCGAGGCCTGGGCCGCGTCGCTGAGCGAGGAGCTGCGCTGGCTGGCCGCCGAGCTGGGCACGGTGCGCGACGCCGAGGTGCTCGCCGAGCGGATCCACAACACCGCCTCCCGCCTCCCCGCCCCCGACGTCGAGGCCGGAGCCCACGTCGCCGACCAGCTCGTCGCCGGCGTGGCCGGGGCCCGCGACGGCCTGCTGGCCGCGCTCCACGACCCCCGCTACGTCGCCCTCCTCGACCGCCTCGTCGAGGCCGCGCACACCCCGATGCTCACCACCGAGGCCGACGGCCCCGCCCGCAAGGTGCTCCCGGGCCTCGTCGGCATCCCCTGGTCGAGGCTCTGGCGCGACGGCCGCCGGCTCGACGCCCACAGCCCCGACGAGGCGCTGCACGCACTGCGGATCCGGGCCAAGCGGGTGCGCTATGCCGCCGAGGCGGTGGCCCCGGTGATGGGCCCGCGCGCCAGCCGCTTCGCCGCCGCGGTCACCAACCTCCAGACCGTCCTCGGCGAGCACCAGGACGCGGTGATCGCCGCCGACTGGCTGCACGAGCACGGGCCGCAGACGGGCCAGCCGTTCGCCGCGGGCCAGCTCTGGGCGCTGGAGCGCGCCGCCGCCGAGGAGGCACGGCGTGAGTGGCCGGACGCCTGGAGAGGAGCCACCGACCGCCGCCTGCGGAGCTGGTTCTAGCCCTCCGCTCCGCTTTTCCGTGCAGCGCGCACGATTGCGGCGGGGCGGCGCGACGCCAGACTCGGAGGGTTGATCGCCTGCCGCCCCTCCCACACCGCGCCTTTCGGCACGCACCTGGCGCGCCTCGAGGATCTGTTCCGGCAGTCGCTCACCCGCCAGGAGGATCCGGAGCTGGTCGAGGTGGTCGACCGGGTTCGTGCCCTGAGCCCCCACGCCTCCTGCTCGTGCGCCAGCGCCGAGGAACTCCATCGCCTGCTCGCCGAGGTCGACCTGGAGACCGGCATCCGCCTGGTGCGGGCGTTCTCGACCTACTTCCACCTCGCCAACGTCGCCCAGCAGGTGGACGACGTCCGGGCCCTCGCCGAACGTCGCGCCCGTCGCGGCGGCTGGCTGGCGCGGACCGTCGACCGGATCGCCGCCGAGGGGGTGCCCCGCGACGTGCTCGAGGCGACGATCGCCCGGCTGGAGGTCTGGCCGGTGTTCACCGCGCACCCCACCGAGGCCTCCCGCCGGTCGATGCTGGACAAGCTCCGCCGGCTCGCCGACCTGCTCCAGGCCGAGGACGGCGCGAGCGCCGGCCCGCGGTCGAAGGACGACCGCATCGCGGAGATCATCGACCTGATGTGGCAGACCGACGAG
>JAXDLS010000389.1:0-2824 GCA_034666485.1 Chloroflexota bacterium | reverse complement strand
GCAACGACGTCGTGCTCGCCGCCGACGACAGCGCCTCGCGGCTGCATGCGGTGCTCGAGCGGCTCGGTCCCGGCTGGTGGCTGCGCGACCTCGGCAGCCGCAACGGCACCTACGTCAACGGCACGCGGGTCGCCGGGGGACGGGCGCTGCAGCACGGCGACGAGCTGCGCATCGGGACCACCCGGCTGGTGTACCGGATCAGCCGGCCCAGCGACGACGACCAGGCCGTGACCCTGGCGCGCGAGCCGGCGCCCCCCCTCACCCCGCGCGAGCGCGAGGTGCTGGTGGCGCTCTGCCGGCCGGTGTTCAGCGGCGACGTCCTCGGCGTGCCCGCCTCGACGCGGAGCATCGCCGCCGAGCTGGTGGTCACCGAGGACGCAGTCAAGCAGCACCTGCTGCGCCTCTACGACAAGTTCGCGCTGCCGCCCACCTCCTCCGGCAACCGCCGGGTCGAGCTGGCGAGGGAGGCGGTGCTGCGGGGCGCGGTGAGCCCCACCGACATCGGGACCGGGGGCGGGCGGAGCGCGTCGCGCTGACCCGGTGCACAGCGGCGGACGCCGCGTGCCGGACTGTGAGAGGAGGGAAGGGAATGAGCAGCGAGCAGAGCGGCCACCGCGCCGCCCACCGGGTACGCCGCGCCGTGCTGGCGATGACCGTTTCCGCCGCCGCCGCCGCCGCCGCGGTGGCGCTGCGGGCACCGGGCAGCGGCACCGCGGCGCCGGCGCCCGCCGGCCTGCGGATCGCCGGCGCCTCGCTCGGCGGACTGGTCCCGGCGATCCCCCCGACCCCGCGGCCGACGCCCGACGCGGTGTCCGCCCCGTCGCCCTCCCCGGCCGCGCTCACCGCCGATGCCCCGCCTCCGGCGGTCCCGTAGGCTCCGAGGCCGATGCTTGGTCCATCTGCACGAAGGGTGCCGGGGGAGTTCTGTGCGCCGTGCTGCTGCGCCACCCTGACCGCTGCCGCGTATGCTGCGTTGGTCCACCCACGCGGGTTGGTGAAGGCACCCTAGGGTTCCGCCGGCCAGCGCCGGGCCAGTGACCGAGAGGGTGCGGCGGCCCAGGCGTCGAGCGGCCGTGGCACGGAGGGACAAAAGCCCGGGAGGCCGCCCTCGCACGCCAGGAGCCGGGATGCATCTGAGCCCTTCGGAGCGGGAGAAGCTGCTCCTCGTGGTCGCCGGTGACCTGGCGGCCCGCCGCCGCCAGCGCGGGCTGCGGCTCAACTACCCCGAGGCGGTGGCCTACATCGCCTGCGCGGTCATGGAGGGCGCGCGCGACGGGCGCAGCGTCGCCGAGCTGATGGAGTCGGCGTCGACGCTGCTGCGGCGGGACGACGTCCTCCCCGGGGTCGCCGAGATGATCGACTCGGTGCAGGTCGAGGCCACCTTCGATGACGGGACCAAGCTGGTCACCGTCCACGACCCGATCTCATGATTCCCGGCGAGATGCTCCCGGGCGACCACGCCTCCATCGACATCGCCGCCGGTGCGGCGCGCCTGACCGTCACCAACAGCGGCGACCGCCCGGTGCAGGTGGGGTCGCACTACCACTTCTTCGAGGCCAACACCGCCCTGATCTTCGACCGCGCCGCCGCCTACGGCTGCCGGCTCGCCATCCCCGCCGGGTCGGCGGTGCGCTTCGAGCCCGGCGAGCGCCGCGAGGTGGCGGTGGTGCCGTTCGGCGGCGAGCGGGTGGTGCACGGCTTCCTCGGCCTCGTCGAGGGCCCGCTCGACGCCCCGGGCGCTCGCGAGCGGGCCCTGGAACGGCTCGGCGGGCGCGGCATGGAGGTCGAGTGATGAGCACCGCCGACGACCGCCTCCACCGCTACGGCCCCACCACCGGCGACCGGGTGCGCCTGGCCGACACCGGCCTGCGAGTGCGGGTGGAGCGCTCGCTGGTCGGCGAGGGCGACGAGCTGCGCTTCGGCGGCGGCAAGGTGCTGCGCGACGGCATGGGGCAGTCGTCACGCGACGGCGGTCTCGACCTGGTGATCGCCGGAGGGCTGCTCCTCGACCCCGTGGAGGGCGCGGTCGTCTGCGACATCGGCGTCGTCGACGGCCGCATCGCCGGCATCGGCCGGGCCGGCAACCCCGACATCATGGACGGCGTCGATCCCGCGCTCGTGGTCACCGCCCGCACCGAGGTGATCTCCGCCCAGGGCTGCATCGTCACCCCCGGCGGCATCGACTCCCACGTGCACTGGATCTGCCCCGACCTCGCCGTCGAGGCGCTGGCGTCGGGGATCACCACCTGCATCGGCGGCGGCACCGGCCCCGCCGAGGGCACCCGGGCCACCACCTGCACCCCCGGGCCCTGGAACATCGCCAACATGCTTCGGGCCGCCGAGCGACTGCCGGTGAACATCGGGCTCACCGGCAAGGGCAACTGCGCCCGCGAGCAGCCGCTGCTCGACCAGGTGGCGGCCGGCGCCTGCGGGCTCAAGCTCCACGAGGACTGGGGCTCGACCCCCGCGGCGATCGACGCCGCGCTGCGCGTCGCCGCCACCAGCGACGTGCAGGTCGCCATCCACACCGACACCCTCAACGAGAGCGGCTTCGTCGAGGAGACCATCGCCGCCATCGGGGGGCGGACCATCCACGCGTACCACGTGGAGGGCGCCGGCGGCGGCCACGCCCCCGACATCATCCGCATGGCCGGGCTGGCGAACGTGCTGCCGAGCTCGACCAACCCCACGCGTCCGTACGGCGTCAACACCCTGGTCGAGCACCTCGACATGCTGGTGGTCTGCCACCACCTCGACCCCCGGCTCGCCGAGGACCTCGCCTTCGCCGAGTCGCGCATCCGCGGCGAGACCATCGCCGCCGAGG
>JAXDLS010000388.1:0-2972 GCA_034666485.1 Chloroflexota bacterium | reverse complement strand
TGACGGGGCCACCGGTCGAGGGACCAGGAGCAACGCAAGCGTTGCTCTCACCCACCCTCCGAGCGGCTTCACGGGTGGGGTACTTGACGCCCCGCATGGGCATCACGGCCTTCCCGGGGGCGCCTCGCTGCGCCGCCCTCTCCGCGGGTCCTGCGGGTTTCCAGGAGGAACGCGCAGCGTTCCTCATGTGGTGCCTCGGCCGGTGGAGGAGCAAATTGCGAGCGCGAAGCGCGCGCCGCCGGCGAGTGCCGGCGAGGGGGGGCGCGAGCCGGCATCGGGCGCGCCAGCGCACGATGTCTTGCGAGCAGACGGGGGGGACGCAGTCCCCCCCGAGTAAAAACCGGCGGCAGAGCGGCCCCCCGCGAATCTCAACCGGCGGCAGAACTGCCGGCAGATCGGCCGAGCAACTCCCGCCGGCGGCGGACAGCCGCGCATCCCCTCCGGCGGCAGAGCGGGCGGCACGCTACGGATAGATGCCGCGCACCTCTGTCGCTCTCGCGACCCGGTCGACGGCCAGTCGGTAGGCGGCGTCGCGAAGGCTGATGCCGTGCTCCGCGGCGATGCGGCAGACCTGCTCGTAGGCGCGGCGCATCACCTTCTCCAGGCGGCGCATCACCTCGCGCTCCTCCCAGAAGAGCGCCTGCAGGTCCTGCACCCACTCGAAGTACGAGACCACCACTCCGCCGGCGCCGGCCAGGATGTCGGGGAGCACGCGGATCCCGGCGGCGTCGAGCACCGGGTCGGCGTCGGGGGTGATGGCGGCGTTGGCGCCCTCGGCGATGATGCGAGCGCGCACCCGTGCGGCGTTGCCGCCGTGGATCTGCGAATGCACGGCGGCGGGGACGAGCACGTCGACGTCGAGCTCGAGCACGTCGGTGGGGCCGATGACCTCGCCCGCGCCGCTGCCGGAGACGCCACCGCCGGCGCGGACGTGGGCCGCGAGCGGAGCGACGTCGAGCCCCTCGCGACGGTACACGCCGCCGCGACTGTCGGTGACCGCGATCACCCGCAGCCCCGCCTCGGCAAGGCCCAGGGCGCACTCCGCACCCACGTGTCCGAAGCCCTGGATCGCCACCGTCGCGCCCACCGGGTCGATGCCGAGCTCCTCGAGCGACCACAGCGTCACCATCCTGAGCCCGCGGGCGATCGCGGGGTCGCGGCCGGCGGTGCCGCCGATCTCCACCGGCTTGCCGGTGACCGAGGCGGGCACCGAGTAACCGGCGTTCATGGAGATGGTGTCCATCATCCAGGCCATGATCTGCGGCGTGGTGCCCATGTCGGGGGCGGGGATGTCCTTCTCGGGACCGATGAGCAGCGCGATCTCGGTGGTGAAGCGGCGGGTGAGCCGCTCCAGCTCGCCGGGACTGAGACGGTGCGGATCGCAGATCACCCCACCCTTGGCGCCGCCGAAGGGGAGATCGACGACCGCCGACTTCCAGGTCATCACCATGGCCAGGGCGCGGATGTCGTCGATGGTGATCGTCGGCGCGTAGAGGATCCCGCCCTTCGCGGGGCCGCGGACGATGTTGTGCTGCACGCGGAAGCCGGTGAGCACCGCGTGGCTGCCGTCGTCGAAGGCCACCGGAAAGTGGACGACGAGCTCGCGCTTGATCTCGCGGAGCACCGCGCGAATGCCCGGATCGAGTCCCAGCGCCTCGGCGGCGGTGTCGATGCGACGCTGCGCATCGGCGAAGGCGGAGGTCGTGGCGGTCATGCGGCTCCGTCCTCGCCGCCACCGCCGGGCCGTGCGGGCGGCGGCGGCTCGCCGAGGGCGGCGGCGAGCGCGGCGACGCGCGCGGCGAGCTCCTCCACCCGCCTCGCCAGCGCCTGGACCTCCTCGGCGGTGGCGATGTTCAGGTTGTGCAGGCCGGTTGCGACCACATCGTCGACGCGGCTCTCGAGATGCTGGGTGGTGCTTGCCAGGCTGTCGGTGGCGCGCTGCCGGAGCTCGCGCGGCAGCGTCAGCGAGGCGCGCACCAGGGCGATGAGCTGCTCTCCCCGTTCGCGCACCGCGTCGACGAGCAGCGGCTCGGGCTGCGGCCCGCGGCGCTGCCGCTCGAGGTCGAGCAGGATCTGGCTCAGCGTCACCGCGGTGATGTCCTCACCGCTGGTGCGATCGACCACCCGGACGTCGTGACCCGCGCGCAACAGTTCGGCAATCACCTCCAGGGTCACGTACCGGCGTGAGTGGGTGTCGTAGAGCTTGCGGTTGGCGTACTTCTTGATGACGTGCGTTTCCAGCGCCCGCACTCCTCTATGGGCCTCCCCGGAACGCGCCGACTATACGGGAGCCGACGGCCGTGCGCCCATCCGGCCCGGTTTCGCAGCGCCCGCGCGATCTCGGGTTGCCGCTCCGCAGCGCCGTCGCCGGTTCGCACTGCAGCGGCCCTCGCCGCGGCGCACAGCGACCCCGCGACCGTCGACCAGTCGTCGCAGCGTCGGTGTGCACAGTCGCGGCGGCGTCGACGCCGGCGGTCGGGAGGGGGGGGCAGGTTTGACATTGCTGTGTACATCGACCATGCTATGCGCCAACTGCACAGGGCAGCGTGTTTTCTCCACGTCCTGTCAGATACGCAACCCGTGGCGATCACCCGACGATCGCACCATCGGAGGCCCAGAGCACATGGCGAGGACTAGACGGACGAGCGGGGTACCCGCAACCGTCACGCGGACTGTGAAGCGCGTGACCGGGACCACCCGCAGCACCACCGGGGGTGACCTGGTGAAGGCGGTCCAGGGTCTGGTGAAGGCACTTCCCATCGCCGATCTCGACAAGCGTCTCGCCGCACTCGAGAAGTCGGTGCAGCGGCTCGAGAGCGAGATCCGCAAGGCGGTGGAGCGGGTCGGCGGCGCGGTGCGCCGCGGCAGCAGCACCACCGCAACGACTGCGCGCCGCGCCACCACCACCGCGCGCCGGGCGACCGCAGGCACCGCCCGCCGGACGACGACCGCTCGCTCCACCACCGCGCGCG
>JAXDLS010000387.1:0-4625 GCA_034666485.1 Chloroflexota bacterium | reverse complement strand
CAGAGCCCAGTCCGGGGTGGCATACCACAGGAGATTGAGCGTCCGGTAGAGACTGCCGTCCTGGTTGTGGCTGTTGTCGAGGTGGGGATTCAGGAACTGCCGCTGCCGCATCAGGCTGACGCCGCCTGCGTAGAGCCTGTCGTCGGGCCGCAGCGCCCGGCACCCGGTCAGGTCCTCGATGACCGAGATGACCTCGGGGTCGTGGAAGGCGAAGATCAACTCCTCGGCGAGACGGCCCATGCGGTCCATCTGAGCGCACACGTACTTGCTCTCCCGCAGGCTGCGCTTGAGGGTCATCACACTCGCTCTGGGCGAGACCTCGGCGAAGACGGCCCGCGCCAGCTCCACAGGGAGAAGGCCGTCGATCGCGACCGCCCTCACGCCCTCTGCACCTCGGAACTCGTCCTGCATCCGGCACACCCGTTCCGAGGGGGTGAGATCGTCACTCCGACCGTCCCAGAGATGTCCGGTGAGGCGGCGCACGATCACGTCTGCGAGCTCATGACGGCCGACCGCGGGGTCAAGGAGGGGCAGGTGCATCAGCCGGGCCCTCCGACCGCCATGGCACGCCTGTCGATCGCGCGTCGCGTCCGCCGCAGACGCTCGAGCAGCACGAGGAGGGTGAAGCGCGCGGCCAGCCCCCCGAGCACCAGCGGCGCGAGCAGCGCGGCAGGGCTGCGGAGATGGTGCTTGCGGTAGTAGAGCCACATCGCCCGGTGGAACTCGAAGAGCATCCGGTCTCTCGCGTGGTCGGTGCTGGCGCCCTTGCGATGGAGGGCGAGCGCGGTGGGGACATACCGTGTGATCCATCCCGCTCGGCCGAGCCGGAGGAAGAGGTCCAGGTCCTCGCCGTACATGAAGAAGTCCGGGTCGAATCCGCCGACCTGCTCCCACGCGATACGGCGGATCAGGACACAGCATCCGGAACCCGCCTCGATGTCCGTGGGGACCATCGGGTCGTGCCCCAGACGGTTGTACGAGCCGAACCGGGAGGGAGCGAGACGGTCCAGCCCGAACAGCCGCCCGACGGCGACGCCGGGGCGGGGGAGGGACCGGCGGCAGCCGGGCTCCGGGTCACCGTCGAAGCGCTCGATGCGTGGTCCGGCGGCTCCCCGGGTGGGGTCTGCGGCGAGGGCCCGACACAACGTGGCGATGCTCTCGGGCTGCAGGACCGCGTCGGGGTTGAGGAGCAGGACGTCGTGCTCGGGAAAGCGAGCCGCCCCCATGTTGCAGGCCCGTCCGAAGCCGAGGTTCAGGTCGGACCGAATGAACCGCCACCGGTCTGCCGGACGGATATGCGTGCGAAGCGTGGCCTCGACTGTCTCCGCTGACCGGTCGGGGCTGGCGTTGTCCACCACCACCACGTGGTCCCCATCCCCCAGTTGGGACGCGAGTGATGCGAGGCAGGCTTCGATGTCGAGTGCGCTCCGGTACGTCACCACCACTGCGATGATCGGGCACCGTTGAGAGGAGGGAGCTGCCTCGCTCACATCCCGGAGCATGCCTCCACCCTCCTGGCTCAACGCAGCCTGTGGTGACGCTGTTGAATTACAGAAGTGTAAGTGTGTGCGGCGCTGCTTCACCGGCCGCCCAGTCGCAGCACCGCCAGCACCGTCCGGGCCATGATCAGCAGGTCGAGGCTCACCGACTGGTTCTTCACGTAGTAGAGGTCATACGCGAGCTTCACCCGGGTGCCGTCGATCCCGCTCCCGTAGCCGTGACTGACCTGGGCCCAGCCGGTCAGGCCGGGACGCACCGTCAGCCGGGTGTTGTAGAAGTCGATGTGCTGGCGCAGCTCCTCGACGTAGTGGGGCTGCTCCGGCCGGGGGCCGATGAGGCTCATGTCGCCGCGCAGCACGCTCCACACCTGGGGCAGCTCGTCGAGGTGGAGCCGGCGAAGGAGCCAGCCGGCCCGGGTGATGCGCCGGTCGCCCTGCTCGGTCCAGACCAGCGACGAGTCGCCCTCGCGCATGGTGCGCAGCTTGTAGAGGGTGAAGGTGCGACCGTACTTGCCCACCCGCGTCTGCCGGTGGAAGATCCGCCCGGGATTGTCGATGACCACCAGGGTGGTGACCAGCGGCAGTGTGACCGCCAGCACGGCCAGGCCGAGGACGGAGGCCACGATGTCGAGGCCGCGCTTGAAGGTGCTGTAGACGCGCGAGGTCTCGCCGCGCATGGGGAGGGACATCAGCCAGGTGTGCCCGAGCTGGTCGAGCAGCATGCGGCCGGTGAGCTCCTCGTGGAGGTCGGCGACCGAGCGCACCGTGACGCCGGCGTCGTGGCAGCCGAGCACGCCGCGGAACAGGTCGCGCGACACGTCGTCGCGGACGCCGAGGACGATCTCGTCGACCGCCCGCGTCTCCACCATGTCGCGCAGCCGCTCGGCGCAGTCGGCGCGGTCCGGGTCGACGACGCCGGCGACCCGGTAGAGGCCGCCGATGTGCCCGCTCACCTCCGGCCACACCTCCTCCAACCCCTTCCGCGACATCACCAGGGCGATGTGGGTGACGAGGTGGTCGGCGGCGAGCAGCCGGCGGTAGAGCAGCCGGCCCCCGAGCACCGCCAGCGCCGCCAGCGGCAGCCAGAGCAGCAGGGTGGGCCGGGTGATGCGGTAGGGGAGGACGAAGAAGACCCCGAGCAGCCCCACGAAGGAGCAGGCCAGGGTGGTGCCCACCACCCGCAGGGTGCCGGGAAGCGTGGCGGCGGCCCGTAGGTTGTAGGCGTCGGCCATGTGGGCGCACACCAGATACATGCCGACGGCGATCAGCGTCCCCAGGCGCGGCACGTAGAAGCCGGCGTTGCGCACGCCCGCGGTGTGCAGGTTGAAGGCGGCGACGAAGGCGGCGGCCACCGCGACCACGTCCAGGCCGATGAGCAGGAGGCGCCGCTCCGAGAGCGCCAGCCCGCGATGGCGGACGCCCGAGCGAACAGCCGGAGCGGCCTGAGCGGATGCGTCGATCACGCCAGCACGCTAGCAGCGGGCTCTCGCGTCCCCATCACCGACCGGACTCACCGCGTGACGATGCGGTCGAGGCGGTGGACGGGCGCACCTCGAGCACCCAGGGCCCCCCTCCGGAATCGCCCAGGGGAACGGAGCGGAGCTCCTCGGTGCCCGAGCGGCAGCTGCGGTCGGCCGCACCCCCCGTCGCCGGGGCCGCCGACCCCAGGAACACCCATCGCACCCCCAGCGCCTGGAGGCGTGCCGCGGATCCCTCGGCGCAGAGCTGCTGCAGCGCCGTCTGGACGGCGGGGGCCGCCGAGTTGAGCACCCAGTCCTTGGGGACCAGCACCTGCCGGTCGCTGAGCGTCCGGATGAAGGCGCCGGCATCCGCGATGCCGTCGGTCAGGATGAGGTCGCGGGCCGGTACCACCGCCGAGAGCCGCCGCAACCCCGCCTCGTCCGCAGCGCTCAGCGGGATGGACGTCGACGCTCGGGCGAGGAGCCCGGGCATCTGCACGGCGACCGGCGCCACCGCGAGGCCCATCAGCGCAGCCGCCACGCCGGCCCGGCGCGCGCCGGTCAGCCGGTGGGCGGGGAGCCGCTCCACCAGACCGTCCACGGCGATCGCCGCCAGGGGCACGAGCACGAGCAGGTCGAGGAGGACGAGCCGCGCCGGCGAGCTCCAGGGGAAGACCGAATGGAGGAGCCTGACCGGCTGCTGCCAGACCCGCGTGTCGGTCTGCAGGAGCAGCAGCGCCGCGCCGAGGAGGCCGAGACCGCGGACGGTCCGGCTGCGCCATCCGAGGACGAGCGCGCCGATCGCCAGAGCCGGCAGGACGAAGGCATGGCCCCATGAGGAGAAGGCGTTGAGGATGTCGGCGGCGACCCCGCTCAGGGGCCGGTGGGTTCCATAGCCCTCCAGGACGGCGGCGTCGACCGTGGCGACACCGAGTCGTGCACCCGCGAGCGCCTGGTCCTGGTAGTGGAACCACGGAGCCGAGACGGCCGCGAGCACGGCGATGGCAGCGGCGCCCGTCCCCAGCTCCCGGATGGAGAGGCGCAGACGGCCCAGGCCTCCGATCACCACCAGGGAGCCGACGAGGAGGGCCTCGGTGGGCAGGTCGCTGGGATGGACGTAGAGCAGGCTCCCGGTGAGGATCGCGCCGCACAGGCAGGCGCCGAGGGTCCGGTGGCGCAGGCCGTCGACCACCGCCACCGCTGCGGCCGGAGCCAGGACGAATGCGCCGGTGAGCTGTGGGGTGAGTCCGACGGAGAGCGGACCGAAGGGCACCAGGCCGACTCCCAGGCAGGCGATCCCGCTCAGCAGCACCGGCCGCCAGCCCAGCCCCGCCCGCCGCGCCAGCAGCATGGCACTCCCGGGGAGCGCCAGGACGACCGGCCAGGTGCCCAGGGTGAGGGCGCGCGCGGCGTCGATGCCGGTGCCGTGGACCAGGGCGGCGGCGAGCACGTGCCAGCCGTACCGGGTCTCGGCGATGTCGAGCGCGGCCAGGTGATCGGGAAGCATGGGCGGCGCGGCGTGGCCGTCCATGAACCACCGCACCACCTGGGAGTGGACGACGGTGTCGGCGCCGGGCGGCACCACCAGCCCCCCCTGCCCCAGGATGACCAGGGCGAGCAGCAGGAGTCCCGGGACGGCGCCGGCGACCAGCGCCGCGGCGGGGAG
>JAXDLS010000386.1:0-5517 GCA_034666485.1 Chloroflexota bacterium | reverse complement strand
CAGCGGCGGCGGGTCGCCCGGCGGGTGCTCGACCAGGGAGGCGAGGCTGAGCCGGTCCGGGTCCGGCGCGCCGGCGGCGGTCTCGGACACCACCAGCCGGCGGGCTCCGGTGCCGGCCAGCCCGAGGGCGTCGGTGGCGGGCCCGGCGTTCTCCGGGTCGCAGGCGAGCACCCGGGCACGCACCGCGAGCAGCACCCGGGCGACCTCGGCGGGCGGCGAGCTGGTGGAGATGGGGGCGACCACGCAGCCGCGGCGCAGGGCGCCGTAGTAGAGAGGGGGGAAGGCGAGGCCGTTGCCGCAGAGCACCGCGACGCGGTGGCCGGCGCCCACCCCCTGCCGCTCCAGCCAGGCGGCGATCCCGGCGGCGGCGCGGTCGAGGGCGGACGCGGTGAGCGTGGCTCCCTCGAGGCGAAGCAACGCCGCCTCCGGGTCACGGTGGGCGGCCACCCACGGGAGCGCCGCCAGGGTGAGCACGTCCCCCGATGGCTAGCGGAGGCGGTACTCGGCCGGCCGGCCGCCGGTGTTGACCACCCGCTCCGTCGCCCGCTCCAGGACTCGGCGCACCTGCTGGCCGCTGACCGGGTCCGAGAGGCGCTGGCGGATCTCGGCGATGCTGATCGGCCGGCCGGACTTGCGCATGACCGCGAGCACCTGGCGGGTGAGCACATCCATGGGGCCGTGGCCGTTGGTGGCCGGCTCGGGGGTCTCGACCTCGACCGGCTCCTCGACCGCCTCGGGCGGGGCGGGGACCGCCACGGTCGTGGGGAGCGTGGGCGGAGGAGGCATGGAGATCGAGGCGGGTCGGGAGGGTGCGGGCTCGGTGCGCAGCCTCCCCAGCAGGGCGGGCAGGTCGTCGAGCAGCTGCCGGACGAACCCCGCCGAGCCGCTCACCTCGACCTCGCGCTCGCCGTCGCGCAGCCGCACGGTGTGGAGCGGCTCGGTGACGGTGCGCGGTGGGGGCGGCGGCGCGCCCCCGGGGCGGGGGGGGAAGGGCGTGCCCCCGGATCGGGGAGCGAAGGACGGACCCCCGGGTCGGGGTGCGAACGGCGGGCCGCCGGGGCCGCGGGGCGCAAAGGGAGGCGCGCCGGGGGGACGCGGACGCTGCGGCGTGAAGGGGGGGCGGCCACGGGGGCGATCATCGGACATGCGACCGCGAGTGTACCCGACCGCTCGTTCGTCAGCGGTCATCTCCGCAAGTGTGCACGTCACGCCGGCGTTACACCTTCAGACCGCGCTGGAGCCCGGCACCCCTTCAGGGCGGTGAGGCTCCGGATCATCGAGGAGCCCGAGATGGCCGTCCAGGAGAGAACCGCGCGACCGCTGCGCGTCGCCGTGGCCGCCTCCCGCCTGGGCTCCCTCGCCGACCCGGTGGTGCGGATCCTGGCGGTGGCGTTCGTGATCGGGCAGCTGCTCGATGCGGTCACCACCCACGTGGCCCTGAGCAGTGGCCGCTTCGCCGAGGCCAACCCGATCTTCGCCGGCCCGCTGACCGCGCATCCCAGCCTGGCCTTCGCGGTCAAGCTGGTGCTGGCCATGGCGGTGCTGACCGCCGCGCTCACGCTGATCGGAGTGCGGCGACGCCGCCTGATCCTCGGCGTGCTCGCCATCATCAGCCTGCACGCGCCGCTGATGAACGCGCTGCGGATGGCGGGCGCCCTCTAGCCGGGCACCCGCCACCACGCGCGGCCGGTCGCTACTCGGTCTTCCCGGTCCGGGTCCGGCCACCGCTGAGCACGCGGTCGCCGTTGGCGCCCGTCTCACCGGCCGAGACCGCGTCGGCGTCGGTCTCGGGGATGGTGGCCCCGGGGTCACCCGGCAGGACGATGCCCGGCGCCGTCGTGGGCGGCTCGGCAGGCGCGCCACCGAGTCCGCACAGGCTCCGCAGGCGGGCACCGAGCGGGGAGATGGCCACCCCGGCGGCGATGCCCACGAGGCCGGTGCCGATGAGCACGATGCGAAGCCGGCGGCGGCGGCGCGGCCGGATGCTCCTCGCCAGCTGCTCGCTGGCGTCGGCGAGCCGCTCGCGGGCGCTGAGCTGCAGCTCGTCGGCGGGCTGAGCCAGGCGTCCGGCGGTCCCGGCGAGCAGCTCGGCGGCGTGCTCGGCGGCGTCGCTGAGGTGCTCGGCGGCGCTGGCGGCGGCGCTGCGCACCACCGGGCTGGCCGTCTTCTGCGCCTCGCGAGCCCGCCCCGCCGCGCTGTTCATGGCGCTGCGGAGCACCGGGCTGGCCACCTTCTGGGCCTCGCGGGCCAGATCGGCGGCCCTCTCGGCCAGGTCACTCACCGTCTCAGCGGCCTTGCTGCCCATCTCTCCGGCAGCCGAGCCGAGACCCTCGGCGATGTCGGAACCGCGCTCGCGCGCGTCGTCGGCGAGAGCGCTTGCCGACCTGCGGCCCCTGAGCATGACTACGACCTCCGTGCCTCCGACCGCGAGAGAGCTCCGCCCCTGACGATCGGAGGAAAAAGTGCGGCCCCCCTATGGCGGATCATAGCGGCGCCGTACCCCCGTTTCGTGAGGGTCGAAGTCCCTCTCAGGCCGCCGAGCGCCAGCGCGGGCGCCGCGTGCGGGCGGTGGGGAGGCCGAGGGGAGCGTCGAGGAACCAGCGGATGCGCGCCGCGGCCACGCCGCCGACCACCCCGCGCAGGCGCTCCTCGGAGGCGGCATAGACCGATCCGAGGGTGGGGAAGGCGCCGACCAGGCGGGTGGCGGTGGCCTCGTCGATGCCGGGCAGCTCCATCAGGTGGCGTTGCCGGCGGGCCCGCACCTCGTCGTCCACGGGCGCGGGACCGGAGTCGAAGGGGAGGTCCATCTCGATCGGGGGCAGCGGCATGCACCGATGGTAGCGAACATCCGTTCGCCCGTCAACCCCGAACGGAAGAGACCGTGATCCTCCTCCAGCGCTCAGCGCCCGCCGTCGCCCGCCGTGGCCACCCGCTCGGGCCGGAAGTCGCGGAGCACCCGCCCCGCCTCCCACAGCTCCTGGGAGGCCATGGTGCTCAGCTCGGCGTTGAGCCGGTCGCGGTACCCCTCGTCGCTGTTGGCGCCGATGACGATGCGCGCCTCGTCGCCCCGCACCACGCTCTGGTAGCACTCCTCGATGAGCGGCTTCACCGCCGCCTCGAAGCGCGGCGCCCAGTCGAGCGCGCCCCGCTGCGCGGTGGTCGAGCAGTTGGCGTACATCCAGTCCATGCCCTTCTCGCCGATCAGCGGATACAGGCTCTGCAGCGCCTCCTCGACGGTCTCGTTGTAGGCCTCGCTGGGGGAGTGGCCGTGGGAGCGCAGCACGTCGTACTGAGCCTTGAAGGCGCCCTGGATGAGGCCCATCAGCACCGAGCGCTCGCCGGTGAGGTCGCTGTACACCTCGTGCTCGAAGGTGGTCTCGAAGGCGTGGCCGCTGCCGATGCCGAAGGCGGTGGCGAGGGCGCGCTCGCGGGCCCGCCCGGTGGCGTCGCGCCACACCGCGAAGGAGGCGTTGATGCCGCGCCCCTCGAGGAAGTGGTTGCGCACCGTCAGGCCGCTGCCCTTGGGAGCGACCATCACCACGTCGACGGTCTCCGCGGGCACGATGCCGGTGTCCTCGTGGAAGACGATGCCGAAGCCGTGGGAGAAGTAGAGGCAGTCGCCCGGCTTCAGCCGCCTGCTGACCTCCGGCCACATGGCGATCTGGGCCGCGTCGCTGAGCAGGTACTGGACGATGGTGCCCTGCTCGGCGGCGTCCTCGATGCTGAGCAGGTTCTCTCCCTCCTCCCAGCCGTCCTCGAGGGCGCGATCCATGCTGCGGCCGGGCCGCACCCCGATCAGGACGCTGAAGCCCTGATCGCGGAGGTTGAGGCTCTGCCCCCGTCCCTGCGGTCCGTATCCGAGGACCGCGGTGACCTCGTCGCCGAGGATGGCGCGCTGCCGCTCGACCGGATAGTCGCTGCGCTCGATGATCTGCTCGGTGATGCCGTTGATCTCGATGGTCTTCATGACGGGCATTCCCAGGTGGACGGGGGCGGCGCCGCCGCGGCGGTCCGCAGGCAGACGGGGAGCATAGGGGTTGGTGCGCCGCCGCCGCCGTCGCGCCCGGGCACTACACTGAGCCTGCCCACCGTCCCACCGAGGATCGCCCCGTGCCGCTCTATGAGTACCGCTGCCAGTCCTGCTCCTCGACCTTCGAGCTGCTGCGTCCGATGGCCGACCGCCAGCTGGCCGCGGTGTGCCCGACCTGCGAGGGCCGCACCACGATGCCGCTGATCAGCCAGGTGGCGCTGCACGCCGGGGCGGCTGCGACGGTCCCCGGACCCGCCCCACGGCCGAGCGGGGGCGGCTGCGGCACCTCCTGCGGGTGTCACTGAGCCACTCCTGATCCCCATCCCCGGCGGCGGCAGAGCGGCCGGCCGGTCGTAAAAAATGGCGCGGTGAAGGCGAAGCGGACGTGCCCGGGCTGCGGGCGGGTGCTCAGCGAGGAGGCCCGCTTCTGCGTCGGCTGCGGCGCCGAGCTGCCGGCGGTGACCGCGGAGGTCGACGTGGAGGAGGAGCCCGAGCCCGAGCCGGTGCCCGCCCCGAGACCGGTGCCCGCGGTGGTGGTGCCGGCCGCCACCGGGCCCGCGGCGTCTCCGCCTCCAGCCGAACCGATCGCGCCGTCGCCCCCGCCGCCCCCTGGAGCGGGCCTGGTGGCCTCGGCCGGCGAGGCGGCGGGGTCCCACTTCGACCGCTACGCCGGTGCCGCCGAGGAGCCGCCCCCGGCCGACGATCCCCTCCCCGCGGCCACGTCCGCGGGCCCGACGGGGCCCGACGTGAGCCTGGTCGACGCCTTCCGGCGCCTCGCCCGTCGCTCCCCGGTGAGCGCCGGGATCGTCTGCGGGCTCGGCGCGGTGGCCGGGGTGGCGCTGCTCGGACTGGCGGTGGGCGGCCTGGTCCGCGCCGCCCACGGCAGCCAGGGGTGCTCCACCGGGGCGCTCTCCGGCAGCCTCCAGGGCGGCTGCCTCCAGGCGGGCTCGACCAACGGGGTGCTCACCGACTGGAACGCAATGCTCTGGTCGATGCAGGGGGTCGGGGTGTCGTTCACCGACGGCGAGGCCGGCCTGGTGGTGCGCCTCCCCCTGGGCCTGGGCATGCTCCTGACCGCGGCGGTGCTCGCGGTCGCCGGCGCCACCAGCGTTCGCCTCGTCCCCCCCCGGCGGATGCGCGACCTGGTGATCCGCGCCAGCGTGATCGCCGTCACCTACACCGCCGGGATGCTCCTCCTCGCCGTCGCCATCTCCGCGCGCGGGGACCACCTGACCGTCGGCCCCGACGACGGGCTGCTGCTGCTCTGGGGGCTCCTCCTCGGGTTCGCCGGCTCGATGGCGGGAATGTTCCGGCGGCTCTTCGGCGCCGTCGTCCCGCCGGGACCGGTGACCCTCGCCACCGCCCGGCTGGGCAGATGGGCGGGGTTGCTCGAGGCCGGGCTGGTGGGCACCGCCGCGGCGCTGGCGCTGGGAGCGGCGCTCGGGGTGGCGGCCGCGGCCACCCACCTCGGCGACGCCGGCTCGGTG
>JAXDLS010000385.1:0-7209 GCA_034666485.1 Chloroflexota bacterium | reverse complement strand
TCGAGGGTGAGCGGGGTGCCCCGCGGAGCGCCGTCGGCGTGGGAGACGTCCATCCGCTGGATGGCGTCGGCGAGGTGCATCCGGGCGGTGGGGACGAGGTCGCCGACCATGCCGTTGACGGCACGGGTCACCCGCCCGGCGTGGTCGGAGGCGAGCTCGCTCTCGAGGCTGGCGAGCACCGTCGCCTCCGCGCGGGGCCGGTCGAGGGCGGCCACCGCCTCCAGCCGCCGGCCGATCTCCCCGCGCGAGCCGGTGACCTCCTCCCGCGCCGCCTCCAGCGCCGCACGCTCCCGGTCCAGCGCCTCGCGCCGCTCCTCGGCCACCCGGCGGCGCTCCTGCAGGGCGCGGCTGCGCTCCTCGAGGGCGCTCTCCCGTGCCTCCAGCGACGCCTGCCGCTCGGCGAGCTCGTCCATGACGGTGCTGCGTGAGGTGATCGCCTCGGTGCGTGCCTGGGCGAGCACCGCCGCGGCGTGGGTGCGCGCCTCGACCAGGGCGGTCCGCGACGCCGCCGCGGTCGCGGGCGCGCTGTCCGGCCGCCGGCGGGCGCGCAGCCCCCGGGCGGCCACCGCACCGGCGGCGATGAGCAGGGCGGCGGCCAGGACGGCGAGGACGGTCGTCTCCATGTGCGCGACTCTACTGAGCTACGCGCAGAACGGAGCAGAACGGAGGGGACTCCCCCAGAACGGAGGGGACGCTGGCGGTCAGGCGCTGGGGGGCGGGTCGAAGGGTTCGGCCGCGGGGGTCAGGTGCTCGGCGAAGAGCGCGGCGGGCGGGGGGAGCACCCGGCGGCGGTCCCAGCAGAGCGCCATGGTGCGGGCGATCGGCGGCTGGCGCAGCGGGATCACCGCCACCCGGGTGGAGGGCACCGGCAGCGGCATCGGCAGCAGGGTGATGCCCAGCCCGGCCTCGACCAGGCCCTGGACGATGGTGAAGTCGTCCCCCTCGTAGGCGACGGTCTCGGCCAGCCCCTCGCGGAGGAATGCCTCGTCGACGACCTTGCGCAGGCCGCTGCGCGAGCGGGGGAGGATCAGCGCCTCGCCGGCGAGGTCGCGCAGGGTGCAGGAGCTGCGCCCGACCAGGTGGTGGCCGGCGGGAACCACCACCGCCACCCGCTCGCGGAAGAGGGCGACGATCTCGAGATCGCGCTGGCCCATCGGCGGCGGGCCCAGGATGCCGAGGTCGAAGTCGCCGTTGAGGACCCCGCTCACCACCTCGGCCGAGGTGCCCTCCCGGAGGGTGAAGCGCACCCCGGGGTGGCGGTCGAGGAAGCGCGCGAGCCGCTCCGGCAGCCAGCGCGCCCCCACGGTGTGGAGGAAGCCGAGGCGCACCTCGCCGCTCTCGGCCGAGACCGCTCCCTCGGCGTCGGCGATGGCCTCTCGGAGGTCGTGGAGGAGCCGCTCCGCACGGGGCACGAAGCGGTTGCCGGCAGGGGTCAGGCGAATGCTCCTGCGAACCCTCTCGAAGAGGGCGACCCCGACCTCCTCCTCCAGCCGCGCGATCTTTCGCGACACCGTCGACTGCTCCGCGCCGAGGGCCTCCGCCGCGTGGCCGAGGTGGCTGTGCTGCGCGACCGCGAGGAAGGTCCGCAGCCCATCCACATTGATGCGATCCATGCATCAATTCGAACCGAATTGTGATGTTGAAGTCAACTGTCCAGGTGGGTACTCTCTCCCGAGGCCTCTCGCGGAGATCAACTGGTGGACTTCGACGTGGAGTGCCTCGCGGAGAATTGGATGCTGATTGAGAACGCAACCGCAGAGCTGCACCGCGCGCGGCTCCGTCACCAGCGAGACCTGGCCGAGCGAACCCGCTTCCGCCGGCTGGTCGAGTGTGTTGACGAGGTCATCGAGCTGTGCGAGGAGACCCATCTGCAGGGCATCAAGGAGGCCCCGAAGGACCTCGCCCAGCAGTCCGGGGAGGTCCTCCGCAACGCCGTCGGCATCGTCGAGGGTGCCGGCGACGAGACCGCCCTGCGCGCCGTCACCGACGCGGTGGCGCGGCGCCAGGTGAAGGTCACCGAGATCATGGACGTCCTCTGGACCGTGCAGGAGGTCGTCTTCGACCTCATGCTCCCGTGGCGGTGCGAGCTGCCCGAGGACGTCGAGGTCACCCCGGGCTCGGGCATCTGGCGGTACGACAGCGCCGCCTGACCGGGCCTGTGCGGCGGCGGGCCACGCCCGCCGCCCGCAAACGGGGTACACTCGCGGCGCCTGCGTGGGATTCATCTTCCGTTCGTCCCCAGCCGGCGAAAAGGAGGTGAGTTCCCGAACGTGTCGGAGGTCAAGGTCCGCGAGGGCGAGACCTTCGAGAGCGCGCTGCGACGCTTCAACAAGAAGATCAAGCAGAACGGCATTCTCTCGGAGGTGCGTCGCCGTGAGCACTACGAGAAGCCGTCGGTGCGGCGCAAGCGCAAGCTGGTCGCCGCGAAGAAGCGTCGTCTCAAGGCCGGGTGAGCCCGGTCCCGGCGCGGAGCGCCCGGCGGCACGGGGGCGGAGCTCCCCCGTGCCCCGGCGCCGGACCGCAGCCGTGCGCGTGACCGTGGTCAGCGCCGACGGGCTCGGCGAGACGGCTCGGGCGGCGGCCCGGGCGGCCTCGCTCGCTCCGCTGCTGCGCCGCTGCGGAGCGACTCTCGAGGTCCCCGCACGCGCCGCGCTCAGCGTCCGGCTCACCGACGACGCCGAGCTGGAGGAGCTGAACACCCGCTTCCGGGGCGTGGAAGCGCCCACCGACGTGCTCGCCTTCCCCACCGGCGAGCCCGGGCACGTCGGCGACCTCGCGATCTCCGTCGAGCGCGCCCTCGGCCAGGCGGACGACGGCGTCGCCGAGCTCCGGCTGCTCGCCGTCCACGGCCTGCTCCACTGCCTCGGTCACGATCACGCCGACCCCGACGGGGCGGCGGCGATGACGGCGGAGACCCGCCGCCTGCTTCCCGGCCAGGCGGTGCCGGACCTCGAGCCGGGCGAGGACTAGTGGCGACGCTGGTCATCGGGCTCGGCAATCCCGGCGGCGAGTACGCATCCTCCCGGCACAACGTGGGCTGGCGAGCCCTCGCCGAGCTGGAGCGGCGCGGCCGCTTCGGCAGGGAGCGCAAGGAGGGGCCGTCGAAGATCCGCGAGGGCTCGGTCGACGGCCTCGACCTGGTCATCGCCCGTCCCAGCACCTTCATGAACCTCAGCGGCCGCGCCGGGCGCCATCTCACCGCGAAGCTCGGCACCTCGCCGGAGGACGCCATCGTCGTCCACGACGACCTCGACCTCCCCCTGGGACGGCTCCGCCTGCGCCGCGGCGGCAGCGCCGGCGGTCAGCGGGGGGTCCGGCACCTCATCGACTCCTGGCAGACCCAGGACTTCATGCGGGTGCGCATCGGGATCGGCCGGCCGCCCCCCGGGGTGGACCCTGTGGACTATGTTCTCCAGGCCTTCGACCCCGACGAGCGCGAGCGCCTGCCCGCGATCGTCGGCCGGGCGGCCGACTCGGTGGTCGCCATCGTCCGCGAGGGCCTCGAGCCCGCCATGAACCAGTTCAACCGTGCCCCCGACGACTGACGCTCCCACCCTCCGCTCCCGGCTCGACGGTGTCGCCGAGCTCCGGGCGCTGGCGCACGCCCCCCACGGCACCCTCGCCGGCGTGCCCTCGGGCGCCGTCGGGCTGCTCGCCTGGTGGCTGCGTGCGACCACCGGCCGGAGCGTGCTGGTGCTCTCCCCCGAGGCGGAGACCACCTGGTCGGACACCGCCGCCTGGGCGGGTGACCAGCGGCTGGCGCTCTTCCCCGCCGCCGACACCCTGCCCTTCGACCGGGTGGCACCGGGCGAGGAGGTCACCCGCCACCGCCTGGCGGCCCTCGCCACCCTGGCGGGGGAGGGGCCGGCGATCGTGGTCGCCGCCCCCGGCGGACTGGTGCGGCCGACCCTGCCCCCGGCGCTGGTCCGCAGCGGCATGACCCTGCGGCGCGGCGAGACCGTCTCCCGCGACGCGGTGGTGAGCCGGCTGGTCGCGCTCGGCTACCGCCGCGAGCCGGCGGTGTCCTCGCCGGGCGAGTTCTCGGTGCGCGGCGGCATCGTCGACGCCTTCGGGCCCGACCGCAACCGTCCCTGGCGCGCCGAGTGGTTCGGCGACGAGGTGGAGGGGCTGCGCGCCTTCGACGTCGCCACCCAGACGTCGGTGGCCCAGCTCGAGGTGGTGACCGTGCCCCCGGCCCGCGAGCTCGACCTCTCCCCCGAGTCGGTGGCGCGGGCGCTCGAGGCGGTGCGGGACCTCGACCTCTCCGGGGCCCGCCCCGAGATCCGCGACGACTGGGTGCGCGACATCGACCGCCTCGGCGCCGGGGCCTACGGCGAGGGCATCGACCTCTTCACCCCCTACCTCCAGCAGGACCCGCCGGTGACCCTGCTCGACCACCTCGTCCACCCCATCACCCTGCTGGTCGGCGGCCGCGAGCGCTGGCGGCGCGCGGTGTCGCGCTACCTGGTCGAGGCCGAGGGGCTGCGCGCCCAGGAGGAGCAGCGCGGCGAGCTGCCCGTCGGGTCGCGCAGCGGCCTGCTCGACGCCGGCGCCGCCGACGCCCTGCTCGACCGGCTGTCCCCGGTCGAGGTGGTCCGCGAGTCCGCGGACGGTGACGCCGTCGACCTCGGCTGGCGGGGCGCGGACAGCTTCGTCGGCCGCTTCGACGCCCTCGCCACGGAGGTGCGCCGCCGCCTCGACGCCGGCCGCTGCGAGCTGGTGCTCTCGCGCCAGGAGCACCGCGTCGCCGAGCTCGCCGCCGAGCAGGGCCTCGACGCGGTGTCCGCCGAGGAGGAGCCGGCCGCCATCCCGCTGGTGGCGGGCAGCCTGGTCACCGTCCACGGCGACCTCTCCCAGGGGTTCTCGGCGGACGCCGCCGGTCTCGACGTGGTCACCGACGCCGAGCTCTTCGGCACCGTCAAGCGCCGGGGCTCGCGGCTGGCCCGGGGAGCCCGCCGCACGGTGGTGTCCACGTCGGCGCGGGGGGCGCGGAGGGCGGCCACGGGCGCTCCGGCACGCGAGGCCTTCGTCATCCCCTTCCAGCCCGGGGACCTGGTGGTGCACCAGGACCACGGCATCGGCCGCTTCGTGGAGATGCGCACCGTCGAGGACGACGGCGGCGAGCACGAGTACATGACCGTCGAGTACGCCGAGGGGGACAAGCTCTACGTCCCCGTCGCCCACCTCGACCGGGTCGACCGCTACGTCGGCGGCGCCGACGGCAGGCCCCATCTCTCGCGGCTGGGCGGCGGCGACTGGGAGCGCACCAAGCGGCGGGTCAAGGAGCGCACCGAGGAGGTGGCCCGCGAGCTGCTCGCCCTCTACTCGCGGCGGGAGTCGACCCAGGGCACCCCGGTGCCGCCGGACGGCGCCTGGCAGCAGGAGCTGGAGGCCGCCTTCCCCTACCAGGAGACCCCCGACCAGGAGGTGGTCCTGGAGGAGATCAAGCGGGACATGGAGTCGTCGCGGCCGATGGATCGGGTGGTCTGCGGCGACGTCGGCTTCGGCAAGACCGAGCTGGCGATGCGCGCCGCCTTCAAGGCCGCCGCCGACGGCCGCCAGGTGGCGATGCTGGTGCCGACCACGGTGCTCGCCCAGCAGCACTTCACGACCTTCTCGTCGCGCCTCGCGCCCTTCCCGATCACCGTGCGCCAGCTCTCCCGCTTCTCCACCCCCGACGAGGTCACCGACACCCTCGCCGGGTTGCGCTCGGGTGGCGTCGACATCGTCATCGGCACCCACCGCCTGATCTCCAAGGACGTGCAGTTCCGCAACCTGGGGCTGGTGATCATCGACGAGGAGCAGCGCTTCGGTGTCCTCCAGAAGGAGCGCTTCAAGCAGCTCCGCGTCGCCGTCGACGTCCTCTCGCTCTCGGCCACGCCGATCCCCCGCACCCTCCACATGTCGCTGGCGGGGATCCGCGACCTCTCGGTGATCCAGACCGCGCCCGAGGAGCGCCAGCCGATCAAGACCTTCGTCACCGCTCGCGAGGACGGCCTGATCCGCGAGGTCATCACCCGCGAGCTCGCCCGCGGCGGGCAGGTCTACTACGTGCACAACCGCGTCCAGGGCATCGAGCGCGAGGCAGAGAAGCTGCGCGAGCTGGTGCCCGGCGTGCGCGTCGAGGTCGGGCACGGGCAGCTGCCGGAGCGGTCGCTGGCCCGGGTGATGCAGCGGTTCATGGACGCCGAGGTCGACGTGCTGGTCTGCACCACCATCATCGAGTCCGGTCTCGACATCCCCAACGCCAACACCATCGTGATCAACGACGCCCACCGGCTGGGACTGGCGCAGCTCTACCAGCTCCGCGGCCGGGTGGGTCGCGCCGGGCAGCGCGCCTACGCCTACGTCCTCTATCCGCCCGCCAGGTCGCTGACCGAGCGCGCCGACAAGCGCCTCGAGGTGATCGGCGACCTCCAGGACCTGGGGGCGGGATTCCGCCTCGCGCTCCGCGACCTGGAGATCCGCGGTGCCGGCAACCTGCTCGGCGAGGAGCAGCACGGCGAGATCGCGGCCGTCGGGCTGGAGCTGTACAACCACCTGCTCCGCGACGCGGTCACCCGGCTCCAGGGCAAGCCGGTGGTGGAGTCGCCGGCCCAGGTCACGGTCTCGCTGCCGCTCGCCGCCCATCTGCCGCCGAGCTACGTCAGCGACGAGCGGCTGCGGCTGCGCTGCTACCAGGACCTCGCCGCCGCCGCCACCGAGATCGAGCTGGAGACCCGGGGACGCGGGCTCGCCGACCGGTTCGGCCCGCCGCCCGCTCCCGCCCAGGCGCTGCTCCTCACCCTGCGGGTGCGCCTGCTCGCCGCCGCCGCCGGAGCGCTCGGGGTCGAGCGTGACGGCGAGGCGGTGGTGGTCCGCCTCCCCACCGGCCACGGCCTCGACCTGCCGGCCGTCGCCGCCCAGTTCCGCGGCGTCACCTCCTCGCCGACCCGGCTGCGGGTGCCGACGCCGCGGCGTCCGGGCGAGGCGGGATGGGAGGATGTGCTGGTCCGCGCCCTGCGCGAGCTGGGCAGGCTCGAGCGCATCCGGCAGCGGGCCGCCTCGTAGACGAGACGGCGAGGAGAGCAGGTACAAAGGACCGGTTGTCCCCCACCGGCGGCCGCTCCGCAGCGCGGAGGGCAGCGGCGCCGGCGAGTGCCGGCGCGGGGTACCCGCGAGAAGCGCGACGCGCTTCCCGCGAGTGGACGGGGGGCGTAGCCCCCCGAT
>JAXDLS010000384.1:0-7698 GCA_034666485.1 Chloroflexota bacterium | reverse complement strand
CAACAACGACTGTAACTGGAACTGCTGACCTGAGCTGACGGGCGCCGGGGGTGACGACCGCCGGCGCCCAGCCACCAGGGTCTCCGCCCGCACACCCGCGGTGCGACGGCGTACTCTCCGCCGGATGCGTACCCCAGCCCTCCTCGGCGTGGCGGCGGCGGCCGGCCTCGCCGCGTGCGGATCCACGTCCGGCTCCAACCCCGGCTCGCAGTCGAGCAGCAGCGCCTCGGCCCCTGCGGCCACCCCGACCGCCGTGACGACGCCGCCGGCATCGCTGACCCCGATCGCCAGCCACACCGGCTGCACCGGCCACCGCTTCGGCGCCGCGCTCGCGCCGCTCAACCCTCCGTCGAACCCGCACGTGTACGCGGCCGCGCCGCCGATGCAGATCGACCAGGCCAGGCTCTACGCCGCGACCATCACCACCGGTCGCGGGACCATGGTGCTCTGCCTCGACCCGAGGCTGGCCCCGCTCACCGTCAACAACTTCGTCGCCCTCGCCCGCAACCACTTCTACGACGGGCAGCGCTTCCACCGTGTCGTGCGAGGTTTCGTGATCCAGGGCGGTGATCCCCAGGGCACCGGCAGCGGCGGCCCCGGCTACAGCTTCAAGGACGAGCCGGCCAAGGGCGACTACACCGACGGCTGCGTGGCGATGGCCAACTCCGGCCCCGACACCAACGGCTCGCAGTTCTTCATCTGCATCGCCGACGACACCAGGCTGACGAAGAGCTACAACCTGTTCGGCGCGGTCGACCGGGGGCTCGAGGTGGCCCACGCCACCCAGGTCGGCGACGTCATGACCACGGTCACTGTGGCCTCCCAGGCGGACTGAGACAGCGCGTGCGCCGCTCGACCGCAGCCGTCACCGCCACCGTGACCGCGCTCGCCGCCGCATGCGGCGGGGCGCCGGGCCCGCAGGCCTCGCCTCGCCCCTCCCCCACCCTGGCCGGGCCGAGCCCCCTCGCCGCCGGCAGCCGGACCCTCGCCGATCTCCACATGGTCAGCGCGTCGGTGGGCTGGGCGGTGGCCGAGGTCACCGGGGAGAGCCCGCCGCCGGGTCGCAGAGCGCACGTGGTGCGCACCACCGACGGGGGCGCCCGCTGGACCACCGTGCTCAGCGACGGCCGTCAGCCGGTCGACACCGACGTCCACGACGCCGACCACGCCTGGGTGCTCGAGGTCGACGCGGGCGGGAGCGCACCGGGGGCGCAGACGGTGCTGGTGCGCTCGACCGCCGACGGGGGGCGCAGCTGGTCGACGACGCCGCCGCTGCACCTCGGCGGCACCGCCTCGCACCTGCAGTTCGCCGATGCCGCCCACGGCTGGGTCTTCGCGACCTCGCAGTCGGAGGTGGTGAACGGCGTCAGCCGGGCGGTGCTCCACCGGACCGTGGACGGCGGCACCACCTGGCAGCCGATCACCGCCCTGCCCGCTGCCTGCCCGGGCGATGGGCCGGTCTCCGCCCCCACCTTCGCCGACGCCCAGCACGGGTGGCTGGGTGCGTTCTGCAACCGGGTCTTCCTCCACACCACCGGCGACGGCGGGGTGACCTGGGTGCCGCAGCCCCTCCCCGGCTTCCCCGGTCCACCGTCCAGCGCACCCGCCGAGGTCCTGCTCTACTCCACCGACCCGCCGCAGTTCACCTCGCCCTCGGAGGGCGCCGTCGTCGTGCACCGCGGCATCACCAGCGGCGCCAACGCCCTGCAGGACGCCGCCCTCCTCGTCACCCACGACGGCGGCGCCACCTGGAGTGCGCACCGCCTGCCCGCGGCCGAGCTCCAGGCGGGCCTCCTCGACCCCGACCACGGGTGGATGGTGGGCGCGGGCCCGGGGGGCGACGCCGAGACCCGCTCGCTCTACACCACCCGCGACGGAGGCGCCACCTGGTCGAGGGTCTCGGGACCGCAGGACTACCTGGCCGGCTCGATCAGCTTCGTGACCCCGGCGGAGGGGTTCATCGGCGGATCGAGCGGCCCGGCCAGCGCAGGGCTGCTGCTCCACACCACCGACGGCGGCGCCCGCTGGACGGCGATCCCCACCGCGGTGCCCTGAGGGAAGGCTCAGCTGCCGCCGGTGTCCTCCCAGCGGGCGAGTCGGGATGCGGAACAGGAACCGTTCTCGCCAGAAGCACCGACCAGATGCCTTCCCGGCATCGTGGTCACCGCCTAGGAGGCCCTCTCCGCGGCGGCGCAGTCCCTGCAGAGGCCCATGAGGTCGAGACGATGGGCGTGCAGCTGGAATCGCCTGCGCCGCGCCAGCGCGGCCAGGGCGCGCTCGATCTCCTCCTCGAGCTCGGCGGGAAGCTCGACATCGAGCATGATGCCGCAGGAGCTGCAGACCAGGTGATGGTGGTGGCCGAGCAGGTCCTCGGCGAGCTCGAACCGGGCGAAGTCGCCAGCGCCGACCAGCCGCTGCACCACCCCGGTCTCCTCGAACACGGCGAGGTTGCGGTAGACGGAGCTCTGGGGCAGGTCGGTCGCGACCGCGAGGATCTCGGCGATCGTCATCGGCTGCCTGGCGGCCGTGAGCACGTCGATCAGCGCTCGCCGGTGCCGGGTGTACCGGCTGTCGCCCTGCTGGAGGCGGGCGGCGACGGTGTCGTGGAGCTCGCCGGTCACCTCGGTAGCGTACCCGGTGGACGCGGCGAGCGGCCAGCCCGCGCCTCATCCGGCTTCTCCCTCGGCAACCGGACTGAGAACCGTTCCTCTCCTGATTCACCGGTCGCCCGCGCAGAGGGTACGCCGGCGGCTGCTCCGCCTCGCCGATCGGGCCTGTGGCCGCCGCGCCGCTGGGTTCTCACGTGGGCTGGTACACACGGGTAACACTGGACACGTCCAGATCAGCGACGGGAGAGCACCATGGCCAAGACGGTGGCGGACTTCCTGGTCGAGCGCCTGCACTCCTGGGGCGTCCGGCGCATCTACGGCTACCCCGGGGACGGGATCAACGGGGTCACCGCCGCGATCCGCCGCTCCGACGGGCTGATCGAGTTCGTGCAGATGCGGCACGAGGAGAACGCCGCCCTCGCCGCCTGCGCCCACGCGAAGTACACCGACGAGCTGGGCGTCTGCCTGGCCACCTCGGGCCCCGGCGCCATCCACCTGCTCAACGGCCTCTACGACGCCAAGCTCGACCACCGGCCGGTGCTCGCCATCGTCGGCCAGCAGCCGCGGACGGTGCTCGGCGCCAGCTTCATGCAGGAGATCGACATCCCGTCGCTGTACAAGGACGTGGCCGGCGACTACATCGAGGTGGCCACCCACCCCGCGCAGGTGCGCCACCTCGTCGACCGGGCGGTGCGCACCGCGGTGTCCCGGCGGACGGTCACCGCGCTGGTGCTCCCAGCCGACGTCCAGGAGGAGGACGCGGTGGCCCATCCGCCGCACGAGCACGGGTTCACCCTGTCCGGGCTCGGCATCTCCCGGTCCGCCGCGGTGCCCTCCGACGCCGACCTCGACTCCGCCGCCGAGGTGCTCAACCACGGCCGGCGGGTGGCCATCCTCGTCGGCCAGGGGGCGCTCCACGCCTCGGCCGAGGTCACGGAGGTGGCGGAGCTGCTCGGCGCCGGCGTCGCCAAGGCGCTGCTCGGCAAGGCGGTGCTTCCCGACCACCTTCCCTGGGTGACCGGCGCCATCGGCCTGCTCGGCACCCGGCCGAGCTGGGAGCTGATGCAGCGGTGCGACACCCTCCTGATGGTGGGGAGCGGCCTCCCCTATGCCGAGTTCCTCCCCGAGGAGGGAGCCGCCCGGGGCGTCCAGATCGACGTCGACGGGCGCATGCTCGGCCTCCGCTACCCGATGGAGGTCAACCTCCTCGGCGACAGCGCCGCCACCCTGCGGGCGCTGCTCCCGCGGCTGCGGCGCCAGGAGGACCGCGGCTGGCGGCGCCAGGTGGAGGGCTGGGTCGAGGACTGGTGGAGGGTGGTCGAGGCGCGGGCGATGAACGACGCCGACCCGGTGAACGGCCAGCGGGTCTTCTGGGAGCTCTCCTCCCGCCTCCCCGACCGGGCGATGATCGCCTGCGACTGCGGCACCGCCACCGGCTGGTACGCCCGGGACATCAGGCTCCGCGCGGGGATGAGCGGCTGGCTCTCGGGCACGCTCGCGACCATGGGCACGGGCCTGCCCTACGCCATCGCCGCCAAGTTCGCCCATCCCGACCGCCCCTGCGTGGCCCTGGTCGGGGACGGCGCCATGCAGATGAACGGCATGGCCGAGCTGATCACCGTCGCCAAGTACTGGAAGCGATGGAAGGACCCCAGGCTGGTGGTGCTGGTGCTCAACAACCGCGACCTCGCCTTCGTCAGCTGGGAGCAGCGGGTGATGCTCGGGGACATCAAGTTCGAGGCCTCGCAGGACATCCCCGACGTCCCCTACGCCCGCTACGCGGAGCTCCTGGGACTGCGCGGGATCCGCGTGGACCGGCCGGACGACGTCGCCGGCGCCTGGGACGAGGCCTTCAGCGCGGACCGGCCGGTGGTCTACGAGGCGGTGGTCGACCCCGACGTGCCCCCGCTGCCGCCGCACATCACCACCAGCCAGGCGACGGCGATGGCCCGGGCGGTGCTCAAGGGCGACCCGGACCGCGGCGCCATGGTCCGCCAGACCCTGCGTGACCTGGTCGAGGAGTTTCTGCCACGGTGAGCTGAGTCACCCCCGGCGACCCCCCGGCGGGGGATCGATTGCGGGTCCGCTTTGCGTTTCCGTGCCCATCGCGGTATGGTGGTGCCTGAGCGGTGGACTCGTGTCCCCACGGGTGGAGTCGCGTCTCCGCCCGGCTGCTGTTAGAGCGGCACCGGTGTGCCGCCCGATGCCTCGCAGCGATCCCCCCATGAGCTCCGTATGACAACACTGACCGCCCCCATGCCGCCCCCGGCCGCCCGCGCCGTCGCCGACACCGACGACGAGCTCGTCGGCCGTGCCGAGGCCCTGATCCTTCGGGGCCGTGACCAGGGTGTGCTCACGCCCGGCGAGCTCATCGCCGCCTTCCCCGAGATCGAGAGCGACCCCGACGGGCTCTCCCGCGTCGCCGAGGCCTTCCAGGCGATGGGCATCGCGGTCGGCGACGACTCCGACGACGAGCTCGAGACCGCCGGCGCGACCGCCGAGACCGTCAACGAGGCCGACCTCGGCAGCGCGGCGCTCGACGACCCGGTGCGCGCCTACCTCAACGAGATCGGACGGGTGAGCCTGCTCACCAAGCGCCAGGAGGTCGAGCTCGCCCAGCAGATCGAGGCCGGCTCGGAGGCCGCCCGGCAGCACCTGATCGAGGCCAACCTCCGGCTTGTCGTCTCCATCGCCCGCAAGTACATGGTGCGCGGCCTGCCCCTCCTCGACCTCATCCAGGAGGGCAACCTCGGCCTGATGCGGGCGGTCGAGAAGTTCGACCACCGCCGCGGGTTCAAGTTCTCGACCTACGCCACCTGGTGGATCCGCCAGGCGATCACCCGGAGCATCGCCGACCGGTCGCGCACCATCCGCGTCCCGGTGCACGTCACCGACCGGATCAACCGGGTGATCCGGGTCTCGCGCCGCCTCTCCCAGGAGCTGGGGCGCGACCCCAACGACGAGGAGATCGGCGAGGAGGTGGGCGTCACCCCCGAGCAGGTGCGTGAGCTCTTCATGATCTCCCGCGAGCCGGTCTCGCTCGACAGCCCGGTCGGCGACGAGGGCGACGACTCGCGCCTCGAGGACTTCATCGAGGACAAGGAGGCCGTGGCGCCGATCGAGGCGGCGACCCGCACCCTGCTCACCGGACAGCTCGAGGACGTGCTCTTCACGCTGACCCCCCGCGAGCGGCGGGTGCTCCAGCTCCGGTTCGGGCTCGCCGACGACCAGCAGCGCACCCTCGAGGAGGTGGGTCGCCGGCTGGGGATGACCCGTGACCGGGTTCGCAAGATCGAGCGGACGGCGCTCGGCAAGCTCCGCGATCCCGCCCGCGCCGCGCGGCTCCGCGACCTCGTCGCCTGACCGAGGTCCCGCGCACGCGGGCTCGGGTGTTGGTCCCCGGGCCGTGGGCTATAACCGGGAGACACCCCACGCCCAGGGAGGTCTCTTCATGGCAGGCAGGCTCGCAGGCACCGTCGCTCTCGTCACCGGCGCATCGAGCGGCATCGGCGAGGCGACCGCGGTCGCCCTCGCCACCCGGGGCGCCGCCGTCGCCCACGTCGCCCGCCGCCGCACCCGGCTCGAGGCGCTGGCGCAGCGCATCCAGGAGGCCGGCGGCCGGGCGCTGGTCATCGACACCGACATCACCGTGGAGGATGCGGCCCACGAGGCGGTGCGGCGCACCGTCGAGGAGCTGGGGCGGCTCGACGTCCTCGTCAACGGCGCCGGTGTGATGCTCCTGGGCCGGATCGACAAGGCCGACGTCGAGAGCTGGAAGCGTATGCTCGACCTCAACGTGAGCGGGCTGATGACCATGTCCCATGCTGCCCTCCCTCATCTGCTGGCGGCGGCGGAGAAGGAGCCGCGACTGGTGGCCGACATGGTCAACGTCAGCTCGGTGGCCGGGCGCGTGGCCCGGGTTGGGAGCGGCGTGTACAACGCCAGCAAGTGGGCGGTGAACGCCTTCAGCGAGTCGCTCCGTCAGGAGGTCACCCGCCAGCACGTCCGGGTCAGCCTGATCGAGCCCGGCGCGGTGGCCACCGAGCTGATGGCGCACAACACGGACCCCGAGGTGCTCGAGCTGATGCGCCAGCGCTTCGGCTCGATCGAGGTGC
Organism: Chloroflexota bacterium; assembly: GCA_034666485.1. Classification (GTDB taxonomy): domain Bacteria; phylum Chloroflexota; class Dormibacteria; order Aeolococcales; family Aeolococcaceae; genus CF-96. The sequence goes on along the minus strand of JAXDLS010000384.1, from coordinate 974 downwards.
TGCACCCCGAGGACATCGCCCGGATCATCGCCTTCGTGGTCACCCAGCCCCGGCGGGTGGCGCTCAACGAGGTGCTGGTGCGCCCCACCGAGCAGGCGGACTAGGTTGCTCGACTGGTCGGTGATCGCCTCCATGGCGACGGCGACCGGCACCCTGGCACTGGCGATCGCGACCTTCTTCTCCATCCGCTCCGCCAACCACGCGGCCCGGGTGGCCGAGCGCACCCTGCTGGTCGGGCTGCGCCCGGTGCTGATGCCCTCGCGCGCCGAGGACCGCGCCGAGGACGTGCTCTTCGGCGACGACCACAGCCTCTCCGTGCGCGGCGGCCTGGCCGTGGTCGAGGAGGTCGGCGGCCGCTACTACCTCGCCATCTCGCTGCGCAACGTGGGCGCCGGTCTGGCGGTGCTCCGCGGCTGGCACGTCTCCGATGGGCGCGCGCGCCTGAAGCACGACCATCCCGACGTCGCCGCCGCCCGCCGCCAGCAGCGCGACCTCTACGTCGGCGCGGGCGACATCGGCTACTGGCAGGGGGCGGTGCGCGACGAGGACGACCCCTTCCTCCGCACCGTGCGCCAGTCGGTCGCCGAGGGCACCCCGCTGACCGTCGACCTCCTGTACGGCGACCACGAGGGCGGCCAGCGCACCGTCAGCCGCTTCGTGCTCTACCACCGCGAGAAGGGCGGAAGCGAATGGCGCTCGGAGGTGACCCGCCACTGGCACCTCGAGGGTCCCTCGCCGCGCTGAGCCCCGGCGGCGCACCGATATCATCGCCGCCGGTGCATTGCACGGACCGCGTCGCCGCCGCCCTCTACGACCGGCTGCTGGCGCCCTCCGAGCGCGGCTGGCTGGGCGAGCAGCGCCGCCGGCTGGTCGGCCAGGCGAGCGGTGTGGTTCTCGAGATCGGGGCCGGGACCGGGGCCAACCTGGCCCACTACGGCTCCGTGGAACGGCTGCTGCTGACCGAGCCGGAGGAG
>JAXDLS010000383.1:0-3030 GCA_034666485.1 Chloroflexota bacterium | reverse complement strand
CCTCGGCCTCGGCGCCGGCCGGCGGCGCCGGGGCGAGGTGCACCCGGACCACCCCCGCGCCGCCGAGGGCGGCGAGGGGGAGCGGGTCGGGGAGGCCGGCGCCGGCGAGGACGAGGCTCCCGCCGAGGGCGGCGGCGAGCTCGCGGCCCTCGGCGAGCAGCTCCCAGGTCGCCTCGGTCAGCGCGCCGTCCCGGTGCTCCGCCCAGACCCAGGTTCCCCGGGCGCCGCTCACAGCGCCCTCGCCAGCCGGTGGCCCTCGACGATCGCGTCGCCCGCCCGGCGCGGGGCCACGCAGTCGCCGGCGCGGAGCACCTCGGGCGCCGCCGCGGCCGCGCGCAGCGCGTGGTAGAGGTCGTCGTCGGCGCGGCCGTGGTCGGCCACCACCACGCTGTCGAAGGGGCCGAAGGAGAGGACCTCGCCGGAGTAGGCGTGGACCGCGCTGAGCACCCCGCCCTCGACCCCGAGCGGGGCCACGCTGGTGGTCAGGGTGACCCCCCGGGCGAGCACCCGGCGGTGCCAGTTCTCCCAGTCGAGGGTGAGCCCCAGGTCCTGGCCCACGGTCAGCGAGGTGGTGAACACCTCGACCCGGGCGCCGCGCTCGGCGAGCAGCTCGACGGTGCTGGTGGCCTGGTGGAAGCCGACCATGTCGAGCACCGCCACCCGCTCGCCCACGGCGGCGCCCTCCATCACCGCGCGCACGCTGAGCAGCGAGGGGTCGCCACCGCCGGCGAAGCGCGGGGGTGCGGGCACCGACCCGGTGCAGCACACCACCGCGTCCCAGCCGCCGGCGGCGACCCACTCCACGCTCACGTCGACGCCGGTGCGCACCTCGGCGCCGCTGTGGCGGAGGGCGGTGGCGAGGTTGCGGGTGAGGTCGCCGAACTCGGAGCGGTTGGGCACCCGCACCGCCAGGCGCACCTGGCCGCCGAGCTCGTCCTCGCGCTCGCAGAGGATGACCCGGTGGCCGCGGCGGGCGGCGACGGCGGCGCACTCCATCCCCGCCGGGCCGCCGCCGACCACCAGCACCCGGCGGGGGCGCGCGGTGCGGCCGAGCCGCGCCGGGGCCAGGGTCTGCTCGTGCCCGGCGGCGGGGTTCTCGATGCAGCCGAGGTCGAGGTTGCGCCCCTCGCGGCCGATGCACTCCTGGTTGCAGGAGATGCAGAGGCGGATCTCCTCCACCCGCCCCTGGCGCGCCTTCTGCGCGGTGGCGGGATCGGCGATCTGCTGGCGCACCATCCCCACCAGGTCGCAGGCGCCGGCGGCGAGGGCCTGCTCGGCCTGCACCGGGTCCTTGATCCGTCCGACCCCCATCACCGGCAGGTCGGTGACCTCGCGGAGCGCCGCCGAGGCGAAGAGCTGGTATCCGGGGGGCACGTGCATCGACCCCTCGACCATGTAGAGCGATTGGGTGGCGGTGCCGATCGAGGTGTTGAGGTAGTCGACCAGGCCGCCGGCGTCGAGCAGCCGCGCGGTCTCGAGCGCGTGGGTGAGGGTCATGCCCCCCTCGACGAACTCGTCGGCGGGGATGCGCACCCCCACCGTCCAGTCCCGGCCCACCGCCGCGCGGATCGCCTCGAGGATCTCGCGGACCAGCCGCGCCCGCCGCTCGGTGGTGCCCCCGTAGGCGTCGTCGCGCCGGTTCGAGGCGGGGGAGAGGAACTGGCGGAGCATCGAGCTGTGCGAGGCCTGGAGCTCGACGCCGTCGAAGCCGCCCTCGCGGCAGTGCACCGCCACCCGGGCGTAGCTGCCCACCACCTCGTCGATCTCCGCCCGGTCCATCTCCATGGGCACCTCGCGGAAGAGGGGGTCGGCGATCGGCGAGGGCGCCCAGAGGGGCAGCCGGGTGTAGGTCGAGGCCGCCTGGCCGCCGTTGTGGTTGATCTGGGCGAGCACCGGGGTGCCGTGGCGGTGGAGGGTGGCGGTCAGCCGCCGGTAGCCGTCGACGACGCGCTCGTCGAAGGCCTTGATCAGCCGCTCGTAGGGGTGGTCGGTGGGGTGCACCGACTGCTCCTCGGTGATGATCAGCCCAGCCCCGCCGGCGGCCCGCTCCTCGTAGTACGCGATCAGCCGCGGGCCCACCCGGTTGGCCTCGGCGAGGTTGGTCAGGTGGGCGCTGAGGACGATGCGGTTGGGCACCACCGTCGAGCCGATGCGGAGCGGCGAGAACAGGTAGGGGAACTGGGGGTGCCGGATGCCTCGTCCTCCGCCGTGACGCCGCTGACGCCGTTGACGCCGCCGGCGAGGACTATGCGCCGCCGGCGGGGTTCCACGCCCAGGCGGGCCGCCCCTGCAGCACCACCTCCCGCCGCTCCTGGGACGACGCCTCGAAGCCCAGCACCGCGGTCAGCGCCGCCGCCTCCGACGCGGAGCTGCCCGCGGCGACCAGCTGCTCGCGGAGCTCGGCGGCCTCGTCCTCGCTGCACCCGGAGCGCATCAGCGCCGGCCAGGCGCCCCCGACCAGCGCCTCGCGGTCGCCGAGGTCGCGCACCACCGCCGCCACGGTGGCGCCGCCGAGCTCGCGCACCGCGCTCAGCCGGCGGGCGCCGCGGACCAGCTCGTATCCCCCCTCGGACCGCGGCCGCACCAGCAGCGGGCGGATCAGCCCCAGCTCGGCGATGCTGTGACGCAGCGCCACGTAGCCGGGGTCGGCGAGGTCGACGCTCCCCCGCCAGCGACGCTCGTGGACGGCGCCGACCGCCACCTCCTCGACCCTCTCCGTGGACCGGCTCTCCTCACCCACCCTGCACCCTCCCCTTCACGCGCTCTTCACCACCCTTCACCGCCTCCTCCATCATCGCCCCTCGGATAGCGGAAATCCACGACTTCGAACTGCAGTAACCCACTGATTCCACAGGTTTTTCCACTCATCCCCAGGACGGGCACCCCACAGTCCTGGGCAGCATGCGCAGGCACGAGCCATGCGCCGGGACTGCCACTGCCAGGGCACGGGACTGGCAGAACCCCCTCCCCCGGCTTCGGAAGGGCGTCCGCAGCCGCCCTGTGCAGCGGGGTCGGCACCCTGCTCGGGAT
>JAXDLS010000382.1:0-2543 GCA_034666485.1 Chloroflexota bacterium | reverse complement strand
GTCCGACGCCGGCGGCGGGGGCGCCTCGGCCTCGGACGCGGCGGCGCGCTCGGCCTCGCGGAGGCGCTGCCGGCCGAGGGTGCGCTGGCGCACCGCAAGCCACTCCAGCAGGCGGTCCTTCACCTTGGGCAGGCCGTAGTGGTCCTCGTCGAGGATCTGCTTGGCGCGCTCGATGTCGACCTCCTCCGGCGCGGGGTCGGCCCAGGGAAGGTCGAGCAGCCAGTCGACGTAGGTGCGCACCATGCCCAGCTCGGGCGACGCCTGGGGGATCTGCTCCAGGCGCGACACCTCCTTGAGGGTGCGGGCGCGCACCGCGTCGGGCATCCCCGCGTTGGCGACACGGGTGGCCAGATCGTCCTCGTCGTCGACGGTGCCCTCGAGCTCGGCGAGCTCGCGCTTGATGGCGCGCAGCTGCTCGCGGAGGATGTGCTCGCGCTGACCCTTGTTGATGGTCTTCTGCACGTCCTCGTTGATCTTGCTGCGCAGCTGGGCGACCTCGACCTGCCGGGCCAGCAGGGGGACGAGCAGGCGCAGCCGCGCGGCCACGTCGGTCTCCTGGAGCAGCGCCACCCTGTCGGCGGGGGCCAGGTCGGGCGCGGCGCTGCAGACGTCGGCGACGCGCGCCGGCTCGGCGGCGTGCGACACCGCCACCGCCACCTCCGGGGCCACCGCGGCGCCGGCGACCACGTACTCGCCGAACAGCGACTTCACCGAGCCGGCGAGGGCGTCGATCTCGTTGCCCTCCGTGACCGTGTCCTCGACACCGACCACCGTGCCGGTCCAGCGCTCGCCGTCGGTCTCCAGCGACTCGATGCGCACCCGCCGCTGTCCCTCGACCAGCGCCTGGGCGCCGGTGGGCATCCGCCGGAAGGCACCCACGTGGGCGATGACCGCGATCGGATGCAGGTCGGCGAGGCTCACGTCGTCGATCTCGGCGCTGCGCTGCACCGCCAGCACCACCCGGCCGTCGGCGCCGACGGCGGCCTCCAGGGCGCCCACCGATCGCGGCCGGCCGGCGCCGAGCGGCGCCAGCTGCTGGGGGAAGACGACGTTGTCGCGCAGCGGCACGACGGGCAGCGTCTCGGCGGCGGGCTCGCCGGCGGCCCGCGCCTCGTCACGCCGGTCCATGGACGGTGGGTCTCCTTCAACCATGAGGCGCCTAGCGTACCCGGCCCTCACCTGGGCAAACCGGCAGCGCCACCCCCACCCGCCGGCCCGCTTCTGGCCGCGCCCTCGCCGGAGCGTCACAATAGGCGGCCGACCGGGCGAGATGGAACCAGCGGCGGGGATGGTGAGAATGGGTGCCGGACGACCTGATCAGGAGGCCATGGACCGGCTCGACGAGGGGGTGCTGCTCGAGGAGCAGGGCGACCTCGAGGGCGCGCGCGAGGCGTTCGTCGCCGCCGCCCGGAGTGACGACCCGGAGATCCTGGTCATGGCCCTGTTCTCGCTGGGGCAGCTGAGCGAGGCCGAGGGCGACGCCGTCGGCGCCGAGGACGCCTACCGCAAGGCGGTCGCCTGCGGCCATCCCAGCCACTCCGCGGCGGCCGCCTTCAACCTCGGGGTGCTCCTCCACGAGCTCGACGACCCCGACGGCGCCGTCGCCGCCTACCGGATCGCGATCGACTCGGGCGATGCCGACCACGCCCCCCGCGCCGCCTTCAACCTCGGCGGCCTGCTCCGCGACCGGGGCGACCTCGACGATGCGCGCGCGGCGTTCCAGATCACCATCGACTCCGGCGACCCGGTGGGCGCGCCGGTGGCGGCGATGGAGCACGCCCAGCTGCTCCAGCAGCTGGGCGACACCGAGGGCGCGCGCAGGGCCTTCCAGTTCGCCGTCGGCTCCGAGGACGAGGAGTTCGCCCGCTACGCCATGGTCCGGCTGAAGGCCCTCGACCGCCCGCCGGGGAAGTAGCCGGCGCACCGCTGCCGCAGTCGTCAGTCATGACCGTCTGGGTAGTTTCTCCTGTACCACGCGTGGAAGATGTCCAGGTCCAGCTGGGTATGGGCATTCTTCTCGTCACTCTCGTCACCGGACCCGTGGCCGCGAATCTTGTACACCTTCTCGTACTGCTTGCAGAACTCCTTGACGATGGTCTCCGTGATGCTCCATTTCTTCACAAAGGCCTTGTCGTAGGCCAGCACGTTGTCCCAGGAGCTGTTCTCCCGCCGCTTCTCCTGCGTCGCCCGCGCCTTCTTCTGCCCGAACCTGCACGAGGGCCGGTGACCGCCGCCGTCGATCCCGCACTTCGGGCATGGGACTCGCTGAACGACCAGGGTGGGCTGAACCGCGCGCCCGTACTCCGGCCTCTGCCTGGCGCCGGGGCCGGTCCCATCCATCAGGGAGACCACCGCGCGGTTGCCGGCGGATGACTGGAGCGCGAGGACGCTGCTCATCGGCAGATCCATCAACGATCGATCGGCCAGCGCCCGCACGACGACCGCGTCCGCCTGGCCTTTCGATCGCGACACCGACGCAGGACACGGTCTCCGCTCCGCCGGGCCTGAATCCTGATCATGATCACGCATCCTGGCCCTCGTCA
>JAXDLS010000381.1:0-7440 GCA_034666485.1 Chloroflexota bacterium | reverse complement strand
CTGGTAGTTGGCCTCGCTCGGGCTGCTCCGTCCCTGAGTCGCTCACCCTGGACGGAGCGACTCGAGCACGGAGCTCCTCAGCGGAACGCCTGCACCATCTCGTACAGCTCGCGGGGGACGAGGCGCTGCTCGGCGACCACGTCGGCGATCGGGGCGGTGTCGACCCGGCCGCAGCGCACCACCGGCATCTGGCCGAAGGCGCCCTTCTCGGCGAGGTCGTAGGAGACGGTGCCGCAGCGGGTGGCCCAGATGCGGTCGAAGGCGGTGGGGGTGCCGCCCCGCTGGATGTAGCTGGGGGCGACGGAGCGGGTCTCCCTGCCGGTGCGCTCCTCGATGGCCTCGGCGAGCCGCTCGGCGACGCCGCGCTTGGCGAGACGGACGTGCCCGAAGGCGTCGCGCTCGCCGCCGGTCTCCTCGCGGCCGCCGAGCTCGGGCATCTCCGTTCCCTCGGCCGCGATGATCAGGCTGTGGCGCTTTCCCGAGGACCAGCGCGCCTGCACGTGCTCGACCAGTTCGTCGAGGTGGGGCGGAAACTCGGGGACGATGATGAAGTCGGCGCCGCCGGCGATGCCTCCGTCGAGCGCCACCCAGCCGGTGTCACGGCCCATCACCTCCATCACCACGGCGCGGTGGTGGGAGGTGGCGGTGGTGCGCACCCGGTCGAGCGCCTCGGCGACGATGCTCACCGCGGTGTCGAAGCCGATGCAGTAGTCGGTGACGGAGAGGTCGTTGTCCATGGTCTTGGGGCAGCCGACCACCGGACCGCCCTCGGCGGCGAGCCGCCGGGCGACGCCCAGCGTGTCGTCGCCACCGATGGCGACGAGAGCGTCGAGGCCGGCGCGCTCGATGTTGCGCAGGCAGGCGTCGACACCGCCGTCCATCTTCATCGGGTTGGTGCGGGAGCTGCCGAGGATGGTGCCTCCGATGTTGAGGATGCCGTCGAAGGCGCTCGGCTCCATCTCGACCAGGTCGCCGTCGCCCACCAGTCCCTTCCAGCCGTCGCGCACCTGCACCACGCTTCCGCCGTTCGCCAGGGTCAGCGTGGCCACGGCACGGATGGCTGCGTTGAGGCCGGGCGCATCGCCCCCGCCGGTGAGAATGCCGACGCGCATTGTCCTGACCTCCCGCCTGATCGAGCCGAGTGCTGGTCGCGGGCGCAACGGTACCCGAAGCCGCCCGCGGTTGCAGTGGAATCCCCCTCCCAATCCCCCCTCAGCGCCGCTCGAACAGCCGCCAGAGCACCGGTGGGGGACCGAGCGGCGCCGCCGCCATCACCCGCCAGCGCGCCAGCACCGCGGGGCCGGCGCGGGCCTCCAGACGGGCCACGGTGTCGCCGGCGGCGATGCGGTCGCCCAGCGGGAGCGCCACCGGCACCAGCGCGACGGTGGTGCCGGAGCGGAGCGCCAGCGTGTCCCCGTCGCCCGGCGCGAGCAGCAGCGCCGCGGTGTCGCCCCAGGGCGCGGTGATCCTCCCCTGGAGAGCCGGGTCGCGAGCGGCCAGGCGCACCGCCCGGTAGCCCGCGTAGCTGCTCTCCACCGCGCTGCGGGCGGCGCTCAGCGCCTCCGCCAGGTGTGGCTGGCCGAGCACGGCGCCGACCACGGTGACCGGCTCGGCGGCGTCGCCGAGGCTGCGCCGGGCGGCGAAGAGCAGGCAGCCGCCCGCGGAGGGTGTCTCGCCGGTCTTGACCCCCAGCCAGCCGGGGACCGAGCTGAGCAGGGTGTCGAGGTTGTGCAGGGTGGTGCCGTCGGCGAAGGGCGCCTCGGTGGTGGCGACGATCCGGGCCAGCGCGGGGACGCCGAGCGCCGCCCGGCCCAGCCGCACCAGGTCGGCCGCGGTGGAGACGGTGCCGGGGCTGAACCCGCTGGCATCGTCGAAGTGGGTGCCCTCCATGCCCAGGGTGCGGGCCATGGCGTTGAGCCGGGCGACGAAGGCGTCGTGGCCGCCCGACACCCAGCGACCCAGGGTCTCGGCGAGGTTGTTCGCCGAGGGCAGCATCAGCCCCAGCAGCAGCTGGCGCTCGCTGATCCGCTGACCCTCGGTCACCGGCAGCGACGATCCGTCGACGGCGAGCGCCTCCCGGAAGAGGGCGACGTCCGCGCCGGTCATGGTCAGCAGCGGCCCGTCCTCGCCGGCGGCCAGGGGATGGGCGTCGAGCACCGCCAGCGCGGTCATCGTCTTCGCCACCGAGCCGATCGGCCGCACCACCTCGGCGTCCATCGCGGCGAGGGTGGTGGGGGCGCCCGCGCCGCCCGCCGCCTCGACCAGCAGGCTGCCCGTGGACGGCAGGGCGACCGGCGCGGGCGCATCGCCGCCGACGCTGAGCGACGTGGGGACGCGGACCTCCGCCCGCAGCGGGGGCACCGCCGCCGAGAGCCGCCACGAGGCGCCTGCGACCGCGGCGGCGAGGGCGGCGGCGCCGAGCACGGCGGCGAGCCTGGACCTCACGCGGACGCGGCGCACGGATGGGACGGACTCACGGGACGGCGGCCATCATGCCAAGCACGGCGCCCCCACCACGCGCGGCCCCCGGGGCACCGGCGCCGCGAATGCCGGGAAAGTAGGATGGCGCGGTGGAGGACAGCGCCCACGGCCACGATCATCACGACGACGACGAGCACGGCCGCAACGACCATCACGCCCACGAGGACGTGCCGCAGCGGGACGGGGGCGGCGGCCACGGCCACGTCCACGGGCGGCCGGCGGCCACCACCCCGGGCGCGCTGCGCACCCTGGGCGTCGCCTCCGCGGGCCTGGCGCTGGTGTCCGCCGCCGAGCTGGCGGTCTCCGCGCTCTCGGGCAGCGCGGCGGTGCTCGCCGACGGGCTCCACAACCTCGGCGACGTCTTCACCACCGTCGCCCTGGCCGGCGCCTTCATCCTGAGCAACCGTGCGCCCACCCGCCGCTTCCCCTACGGCTACCACCGCGGCGAGGACCTCGCCGGCGTGGTGGTGCTGCTCCTGATCCTGGCCAGCGCCATCGCCTCCGGCGTGACCTCGATCGAGCACCTGCTCCACCGGTCCCCCCTCACCCACCCGGAGATCGCCTTCGCCGCCGCGCTGGTCGGCTTCGCCGGCAACGAGGCGGTGGCGCGCTACAAGACGGTGATGGGGCGGCGGCTGCGCAGCCTCTCGCTGGTGGCCGACGGCCAGCACTCGCGCATCGACGGGCTGGCGTCGCTGGGCGCGGCGGTCGGGGTGGGCGGCGCCTGGGCGGGGATGCCGGTGCTCGATCCGGTCGCCGGCCTGGTGCTCACCGCGGTGATCGCCGTGGTCGCCCTCGACACCGCCCGCAACGTCACCGCCCGGCTGCTCGACGAGGCCGACGCCTCGCTGCTCGCCACCATCGAGGAGGTGGCCGCGAACGCCCCCGGGGTGGTCTCGGTGTCGGAGGTCAGGGCCCGCTGGACCGGCCGCCGCATGCGCGCCGAGCTGGTGCTCGCCGTCCGCCCGGACGAGACGGTGTCACGGGCGCACGCCCTCGGCGAGCAGGTGCGCCACGAGCTCTTCCACCGCATCGACGGGCTCGCCGAGGTGGTCGTCCACCTCGACCCCGCCGGCGACGCGGAGGCGCACCAGGAGGTGCGCCACCACGAGGCCGGCTCGTCGGGGCACTGACCGCCAGCCCTCCTGCTGTCCTTCCTCTCGGTGGGGGACAGGCGTCGCTCAGCCCTTCTTCGCCCTCTTCCTGGCGGGGGCCTTGCCGGTCTCCTTCAGGGACGCCGCCAGCGTGGTGCTGGGGGTGAATCGCGCCACCCGGCGTGCCGCCACCTGGACGGTCTCGCCGGTGCGGGGGTTGCGGCCCACCCGAGCGGCGCGCTGCGCGGTCTTGAAGGTTCCGAAACCGTGGATGCGCACCTCGTCGCCGGTCGACAGCGAGGTGGCGAGGGTGTCGAAGAACCACTTGACCTCGTCCCGGGCCGCCACCATCGACATCTCACCGTCGTTGGAGCGCACCCATTCCGCCAGCCGCTCAGCGAGCACGTCGCGCGTGATGACACTCATGTTCCGATGTCTCCGATAGCTGTGTGGACGGGGGCGGAATTGTAAGCACCGCAAGGCATTTTGAACAACTGTACCCGCCGGGCACAGCCACCGGCGTGGTCCGCCGCCGCAGCGGTCCTCCTCTCGGATCGGCCACGCCGCCGTCTGGCGCTGGCTAGCGCCACACCCGCTTCATGATCACCCGGGCCAGCTTCTCGGGATCGTGGTGCGTGGAGATCCGCGGCGAGACCACGTCGGCGAGGATGAAGTGCACCGGCCGTCGCGACGCCTTCTCACGGTCGAAGGTCACCCTGGTGATCCCCGCCTCGACCGCCGACGGAGGCAGGGGAAGACCGTGATTGCTGTTGCAGATCACGTAGTCGAAGAGGTTCCCGCCGACGTGCTTCTCGATGGCTTCGAGGTGCTCGCTGACGGTGAAGCCGGTGGTCTCGCCCGGCTGGGTGGCGACGTTGCACACGTACACCTTGACCGCCGGGGACGCCCGCAGCGCCTCCACCAGCCCGTCGACCAGCAGGTTGGGGAGGATCGAGGTGTAGAGCGAGCCGGGGCCGACCAGGATGAGCTCGGCGTCGAGGATGGCGAGCTCGGCCTCGGGGTTGATCTGCGGCGACGGCGGGTCGAGGAAGACCCGGTCGATCGGCCCCGCGCCCTGGGGGATCCGCGACTCGCCGATGCGGATCTCGCCGCCCGCGCTGGCGCAGAGGACCACGTCCTGCAGGGTGCTGGGCATGATCTGGCCACGCACGCGCAGAACCCGTCCCGAGGCCTGGAGCGCGTGCTCGAAGTCGCCGGTGATCTCGGCCATGGCCATGATGAAGAGGTTGCCGAAGGAGTGGCCGCTCAGCGAGCCCTCGCCGGTGAAGCGGTGGGAGAAGAGGCTGGTCATCAGCGGCTCGGTCTCGGCCAGGGCGGTGAGGCACTGGCGGAAGTCGCCGGGGGGCAGCACCCGGTACTCGGTCCGCAGCCGCCCGCTGGAGCCGCCGTCGTCGGCGACGGTGACGATCGCGGAGATGTTCCCGGTGTACTTCTTGATGCCGCGCAGCATCGAGCTCATCCCGGTGCCGCCGCCGATGGCCACCAGCCGCGGCCCCTTGGCGAGCAGGCGGTGGGTGTAGATCTGCTCGACCACCCCGCTGCCGCTCGACGACGCCAGCGGCAGGAAGGGGCCCAGGATCGACCGGCCCAGCCGGTAGAAGGCGAACGCGGCCACGCTGACGCCGAGCCCGAGGAAGAGCGCGGCCCGCGCCCAGCGGGGCATGAACTGCAGCGTCAGCGGGCCGACGAAGCGCGGGAAGGCGAAGGTGGTGTAGGCGTCCTTGAGCGCGTAGCCGAAGGCGAGGCTGAGCAGCACGATGGCGGCGAAGAGCAGGAGCAGCCACCGCTTGACGTTGAGCCCGGGGGTGAACCACCGCACCATCCCCTCGGGCCGGGGAGGAGTCTCGGGCATCGGGGGTCGATTGTCCCACGCTGCCGCCCCGAGCCCCGAGGCGTGGGCGGGCGCCTCGGCGGCGGGCGCGGTGGGGGGCGGCTCCTCCGGACGCTCCGGCGCCGGCACCGAGAGGTGCGCGCGCATGCTCAGAGGCCGGCGCCGGCAGGGGCGATGGGAGCGCGGGCCCGCAGACGGGCGATGTCGTGGGTCGCCTCGATGTAGCGCACCGTGCCCGAGTAGGAGCGCATCACCACGCTGTGGGTGCTGACCACGCCCCGAGCGGCGAAGCGCACCCCCTGGAGGAGCTCGCCGTCGGTCACCCCGGTCGCCGCGAAGAACACGTTCTCACCTCCGCACAGGTCGTCGAGAGTCAGAACGCTGGTGTCCTTGCCCTCGGCACGCATCACCGCGCGCTCACCCTCGTCGCGGGGCGCCAGCCGGCCCTGCATGCCCCCGCCCACCGCCTTGACGGCGCAGGCGGCGAGCACCCCCTCGGGGGCGCCGCCGATGCCCCAGAGGACGTCGATGCCGGTGCGCTGCTCCATCGCCGCCCAGAGCCCGGCGGCGATGTCGCCGTCGGGGATGAGCTTCACCCGGGCACCGACGGCGCGGATCTCGCGCAGCAGCCGCTGGTGGCGGGGGCGATTGAGCACCACCACGGTCAGGTCCTCGACGTCGCGACCCTCGGCGCGGGCGATGCGCCTCAGGTTGTTGGCCACGCTGTCGGTGATGTCGATGACCCGGTGCGCGCGCGGGCCGACGATCAGCTTCTCCATGTAGTAGCAATGGGTGTGGAAGAGGGCGCCGCGCTCCGCCAGCGCCACCGTGGAGACGGCACCGGGGAGGCCTCCCGCCACCAGCCGCGCGCTGTCGATGGGGTCGACGGCGACGTCCACCGTGGGCGGGTTGCCGTTGCCCACGTTCTCGCCGATGTAGAGCATCGGGTTGTCGTCCTTCTCGCCCTCGCCGATCACCACCACCCCGTCCATGTCGACGTAGCCGAGGCTCCGTCGCATCGCGTCGACGGCGGCCTGCTCGGCCTCGTCGAGAAGGTCGCGGCCCATGAAGCGCGAGGCGGCGATGGCCGCGCCCTCGGTGACCCGGACCAGCTCGAGCGCGAGGTTGCGATCGATCGGGGTGCCGATGTCGCGGCGCTGGCGGGCTCTCGGCGGCATGGCAGCGGGATGATACGCGGAACCGGTGGCATCCCCGTCACGTGCCGGCCGCCCCCGTGCGCTCTCCGCCAGGGCGGCGCAGAATCACCCGTGTCGTGACGTCCGATCTCTGCCGACTCCACTATCGAGAGGCCGTCGCCGGCTGCGCGGGCTGCGGGCACGGGGTCTGCGCCAGCTGCCGGACGGAGGGCGACCTCTGTCCCCTCTGCGCCCGGCGGGCCGAGGACGAGGCGGTGACGGCCGGGGAGCGCCGCCGCTCTCGGATCGCGCTGCGCCGCGCCGGCATCGCCCTCCACGCCGAGCGGGGCGACCCGGTGATCCTCCGCGAGGGGCCCTTCCGCCTGCTGGTGCCGGTGCTCGGCGGCGCCGCCACCGCCGTCGCCGCCGCCGCGGTGTGCGCCGAGCTGGAGCGGTGGCTCGGGATCGACGCCGCCCTGGCCGCGCTTCTCTGCGCCGCCGTGGTCGGGGTCTGCGTGCGGCTCCTCCTCGGCGGGGTGTCGCGCGCCGCCGGGGTGATCGCCGCCGCGCTCTGCGTCTCCGCGGCGCTGCTGGGCCGCTGGTGGGCGGGGGCGTCCACCGGGGGCGCCGGCGCCGGTGCGGAGCTGCGCGGCCTCTCCGACTGGGTGATCTCCCACGGGGCGCTGGTGCCCGCCCTCTACGCGGCCGCCGCGATGCTCGCCTACGGCGCCGCCGCCGGCCACCGGGCGGTCTGAGCCGGCTTCGTTCCGGACTGCTAGCATGCCGGTTCCGGGGAGGACACCCGCCCATCCCCCGACAACAGGGGCACCTTCGATGGCCGACGACATCCTCGACCGGGTGCGCAGCTTCGCGACCC
>JAXDLS010000380.1:0-2922 GCA_034666485.1 Chloroflexota bacterium | reverse complement strand
CTCGGCGCCCTCGCCGACGGCGAGCCGGCGCCCGCGGCCAGCGTGCTCCAGGCCGCCCGCTGCGCCCAGGCGAGCTGCGGCCCGGTGCCTCGCGGGGGCGCCCAGACCGCCTACCTCGAGGCCTCGGCGTCGCCCGACGGCCGCCGCATCGCCGTGGTGGAGCACGACGAGACGGTGGCCGACGCGGCTCCCGACCTCCACCTCATCGACCTCGCGACCGGCCTCGACACCGACGTCCACATCGGCGCCAGCCACCCCTCGTGGTCGCCGGACGGCCGGCTGCTCGCCTACGGGACCGCCCAGACGGTGCACGTCTACGACCCCGTCGCCGACGCCGACCGCCCGCTGCCGCCCGGCGACCCCCTCGCCGGCCAGCCCACCTGGAGCGGGGACGGCAGCGTCCTGGCGCTCCCCGTCCGCTCCCCCGCCGGCCTGCTCCACGTCGACCTCGCCGATCCCGCGCTCGGCATCCGCTATCCGGTGCCCGAGATCGCCGGCGACACCACCGCGCCGGCGCTCAACCGCGACGGCAGCGAGCTCGCCGTGCACCGCGAGGGCCGGCCGGCGGTCGAGGGCGGCTGGCTGGTCCGGCTGCGCGGCGGCGACCCCACCCCCCGCCGCCTCGGCCCGGGCATCACCCCGGTCGCGTACGCCGACTCGAGCACGCTGCTCGCCGTCGACCGGCCCGCCGGCGACACCCCCGGGCTGGTGCGGATCGGGGTGCGGGGCGGCGACGTCACCCGCCTCGCCACCGGCCCCGCCGCCTCCGACCTCGACACCATCGCGGCGGCGATCTCCGGCGGCGAGATCGCGTACCTGCTCGCCGACCCGTCCGGCACCACCCAGGCCTACATCCAGAACGCGGACGGCAGCAACCCCGCGCCGCTGACCAGCTTCGTCAGCGACGGCATCGAGGCCCTCGCGGTCAGCTTCGCGGGCTAGCCAGCGACGAGCACGAGCAGCTCGCGGAGGTCGGCGATGACGGGGCAGTCGAGCACCGCGCCCCGGCTGCCGCCGATGCCGTCGCGAAGGGCGAAGTCGAACATCCCGCTCCCGCCACCGCGGGTGCGGTCGACGAGAACGCCGTGGATGCCGGCGGCGCGCGCGCCGAGCACGTCGGCGATGTAGTTGTCCCCCACGTGCACGCTGCTCTCGGGGTCGGCGCCGGTGCGGCGCAGCGCCTCGCGGAAGATGCTGACGTCCGGTTTCTGCGACCCGGACACGGTGGAGGCGATCAGGCAGTCGAAGTAGCCGTCGAGCTCGTGGGTGCGGCAGACGGCGACCAGCGCGTCGGTGAAGTTCGAGATCACCGCGAGCTGCACGTCCGCGGCGCGGAACGCGCCGAGCACCTCGTGCACCTCCGGGAAGACGCGCCACGAGGGCGGCGACCAGAACCGCTCGGAGAGGGTCCGCGCCATCGCCGCGGTGTCGCCGGCGATGCCGAGCTCGCCGAGGATGACCTGGTTGTACTCCTGCCAGAAGGCCCGCGCCGCCACCATCGACGACTCGAAGGAGCTGCCACTGCGCAGCGCCTCGCGATAGTGACGCTCGCCGGCGTGGAGAGCCGCCGCCACCCCCACCGGCTCCACGTCGAGGCCGAGCTCCCTGCAGGTCTCGAGGTAGACCGTGGGCACGTCCGGGTGGACGTACATGAGGGTGTCGCCGAGGTCGAGGAAGACGGTGCGCAGCGGCGGCGCACCGGCGGGGCGGAGCCCGGTCACAGGCAGCCGCAGGACTCGAGCGTCCCGGCCGCCTCCGGGTACTCGACGCAGTCGTACAGGGCGAGCAGCCGCTCGACGGAGCGGTCCCAGGTGTAGCGGCCGGCCCGCTCCCGCGCGGCCGTGCCCATGCGCTCCCGCAGCGCACTGTCGGCGAGCACGTCGCCGATGCGGTCGGCGAACGCGGCGGGGTCGCGGCCCTCCAGGAGGAAGCCGGTGACCCCGTCCTCGACCACCTCGACCAGGCCGCCGACGGCGGCGGCCACCACCGGGGTGCCCGAGGCCTGCGCCTCCAGCGCCACCAGCCCGAACGACTCGGTGTGGGAGGGCACCACGCACACCTCGGCGAGGGCGTACAGCTCGGCGAGCTCGCTCGGCGGCACCGCTCCGAGGAACCGCACCCGGCCCTCGAGCCCGCGCTCCCGCACCAGCGCCTCGAGGCGGGCGCGCTCGCCGCCGGCGTCGCGCGCCTGGGTGCGGCCGTCGCCGCTGTCGTCACCGCACACCAGCGCCACCACGTCCTCGACACCGGGCCGCCGGAGCAGGTCGGCCACCGCCTCGATGAACAGGTCGGCGCCCTTCAGCCGCTCCAGGCGGCCGGCGTACACCACCACCCGGCGGTCGAGCAGGCCGAGGCGGGCGCGGGTCCGGCCGCTGGGGCGGGGCTGGTACCGCTCCATGTCCACCCCCGGGGGCACCACGCACACGCTGTCGGGGTCGACCCCGTAGAGCTCGACCAGGGCGCTCTCCTCGGCCGGGCTCATCGCCACCAGCCGGTCCGCGGCGCGGGCGATCACCTGCTCGGCCTCGCCGCGCAAGGGCTCGTCGGGCATGCCCGCGGCGGCCTTCATCCGCGCCAGGGTGTGGTACGAGTGCACCCACGGCACCGCCCACTGCTGCGCGGCACGGCGTGCCACCCATCCGCTCAGCCAGTAGTGCGAGTGCACCAGGCGGTAGGCGCGCCGCTCCGAGGCGACGTGCTCGAGGAGGGCGCGGGTGAAGAGCGGGAGCTCGGTCACCAACCGGCTCTTGGCCACCGGCTCGGGGGGACCGGCGTCGAGCCGCACCAGCCGGCTGCCGGGAGCGAGCAGCTCCTCGGACGGCGCGGTGGGGTCGTCGCGGCGCACGAAGACGTCGGTGGGCACGCCGCGCGCGCTGAGACCGGCGCAGAGCTCGTGGACGGTGAGGTTCATGCCCCCGTTCT
>JAXDLS010000379.1:0-3996 GCA_034666485.1 Chloroflexota bacterium | reverse complement strand
TGCGGCTCGAGCCCATCCCCTCGTGCAGCGAGAGTGGCTCGCCGAAGCGCAGGTGGACCACGCTGCGGCTTCTGGACTGCTGCCGCAGGTAGCGGAGGGCCCAGCCGAGCCCCTCGTGCTGCTTGGCGCCGCCGGTGCCCTCGGCGGCCATGGCGCCGACCGCGGGCAGGTGCTCGTACACGATCGAGGTGGGCACCAGCAGCACGTCGTCGGCGGCGCCCTCCATCACCGCCTCGACCAGGTAGGCGAGCAGTCCCAGGCGCGGCGGCCGGAGCTTGCCGGTGCGGCTGCGGCCGCCCTCGATGTACCACTCGAGGTTGAAGCGCTTGCGGACCAGGTAGCCGACGTACTCGCGCAGCGTCAGCCTGTAGACGGGGTTGTCCCTGATGCTGCGGCGGATGAACACGTAGCCGCTGCGGCGCGCGAGCGGGCCGACCGGCCAGAAGGCGACGTTGACCCCGCCGAGCACGTGGTTGGGGGCTGCTCCCAGGTGTCGATCGCCAGTCGGCTCGAGCTCGCCGCCATCTCGCCGAGGTACCCGGACGCCTCGGCGAGCACCTCCCCCTCGGGACGGTCCAGGGTCGTGGCGAGGCGGGCGACCCGCTCGCGGAAGCGGGCGCTGGAGCTGATCTCGTCGCCGACCAGCCGCGCCACCTTGTAGCGGTCGCCGACCAGCCGCCGCTCGGCGCGCTCGAGGGCGAGCACCGCCTGCCGGCGCACGAAGCCGGCGAACTCCTCGCCGCCGCCGCCGCCGGTGCTCTCCTCGAAGCGGCTCCGCAGCGCGCTGACCGTGGCCGGGTCGCCGGCGACGACCCGGCGCCGGCCGGGGTGGCGGCGGAGGATGCGGGTCTGCTCGAGCAGGCCGGCGACCCCCGCCCCGCGGTCGCCGCCGGCGCCCTGCCGGGGCAGCCAGGTCACCCGCACCGGAACCACCCGGGGGTCGCCGGCGGGCTCGCGCAGCCGCGCCGCCAGGGCGCCGTCGTCGGCGTCGACCACCGCGACCCGGTCGCCGAGCCGGGGACGGTCGCGCCCCAGCCACTCGTCGAGGGCGCCGCGCTCCGCGGCGGTGGAGGCGAAGCGGAGCACCACCACGGCGCCGGCTGCCGAGGGGGTCACCGGGAAGGGCTGCGCGGAGTGGAGGGCGCTGGACACCAGGCCGTCGAGTCTATCCGGAGGCTCGATCCGAACCCGAACGTACAATCGCCGGACCGTGCCAGCAGCCGACTTCGTCGCCTTCGACCTCGAGACCACCGGTCTCTCCCCCAGGAGCGACCGGATCATCGAGATCGCGGCGGTGCGCTTCGGCCGCGACCTGCGCGTCGTCGACCGCCTCGACGTGATCGTCGATCCCGGCGTCCCGGTTCCCCTCGCGGTGCAGCGGCTGACCGGGCTCTCCGACGCCGACGTCAGCGGCGCGCCCTCGGGGGTCGAGGGGACGGCGCAGCTCGCCGAGTTCTGCGAGGGAGCCCGGCTGGTGGCCCACGGCGCCGCCTTCGACCTCGCCTTCTGCGCGGCCCTGGCGCCGGATGCCTTCGCCGGCCGCACCGTGCTCGACACCCTCGAGCTCGCCCGCATCCTGCTGCCGCTCGCCGCCAGCCACAGCCTGCCGCTGCTCAGCCGTGCGCTGGGCATCGAGCACCTCCGTCCCCACCGCGCCGACAGCGACGCGGAGGCCACCCGGCTGCTCCTCACCCATCTGGTCGAGGTCGCCGAGTCGCTGCCCGAGGGGCTGCTGGCGACGATGCGTGAGCTGGTGGCGCCGGTCCGCGGCCCCCTCCGCGACTTCCTCGTGGAGGTGGTCGAGGGCGGCGGCGCGGCGGGACCGAGCCGGAGGGTGGGCTCGGGACGCAGCCGCGGCCGCGCCGCGGTCCCCGCGGCGGCCGCGGCGCCTCCGCCCGGCGGGGGGCGGCCGCTCGGCGAGGTGGCGGCGGAGCTGCTCGGCCCCTCCGGCCCGCTGTCCGGCGGGGAGGGGTACGAGTACCGCGAGTCGCAGCTGCAGATGGCCCGGGCCGTGGCCCAGACCCTCGAGCGCTCGGGGCGGCTGCTGGTCGAGGCGGGCACGGGCACGGGGAAGTCGCTCGCCTACCTGGTGCCGCTCGCCCTCTGGGCACGGAGCACGGGCCGGCGGGCGGTGGTGGCGACCCACACCATCACCCTGCAGGAGCAGCTCGCCGACCGCGAGCTCGCCACCGTGTCGGCGCTGCTCGGCGCGCCGGTCGAGCACGCCGTGCTCAAGGGCCGCCAGCACTACCTCTCGCTGCGACGCTGGGAGCGCTTCCTCGCCACCCCCGACCACGGCGCCCACGGCCTCGCCCTCGAGACGCTGCGCTTCAAGCTGAAGGTGCTCTGCTGGCTGGCCCAGACCGAGACCGGCGACCGCGCCGAGCTGCGCCTCGCCGGCTCCGAGGAGGCGCTCTGGGAGCGGGTGCAGTCCGAGACTGGCGACTGCCTGGGAGCGGCCTGCGCCAACTGGCGCGACGGGCGCTGCTTCATGGTGGCGGCGCGGCGCGCCGCGGCCGACGCCGACCTGGTCGTCACCAACCACGCCCTGCTGCTCGCCGACGCCGAGCGCCAGGGCACGGTGCTGTCCCCCTACTCGGCGCTGGTGGTCGACGAGGCGCACCGGCTGGAGGAGGCCGCCACCCGCCAGCTCGGCCACCAGCTGCGGGCCGCCGCTGTGCTCGCTGTGCTCGACCGCCTCCGGCAGGACGGCGAGGGCGAGCTGCCGCTGGCGCTGGCCCGTGCCCGGGAGGCGGTCCAGCGGCTCTTCGGCGACGTCAAGGGGTTCGTGACCGGCACCCTGGGGATCGACCACCCCGGCAACGCCAGCCTCGCCCTCACCGACGCGGTGCGCGGTGGCGCCGGCTTCGGCCTCCTCGAGCGCTCCGCGCTCCACGCCCGTGCCCGGTTGCGCGACGCGGCGGGCGCCCTCCGCGCCGCCCAGGGCGGCGGCTCGCTGCAGGCCGACCTGCTGCCGCAGCCGGACCGCGCCGACGACGAGCTCGCGCTCGCGGCGGCCACCGTCGAGGAGGCGGCCGCGGTCGTCGACCGGGTGCTCTGCATCCCCTCACCGGAGAGCGTCTGCTGGCTGGAGCTCCGCGCCGAGCAGGCCGAGCTCCACGAGGCCCCGCTGCAGGTGGGCGACCGGCTTGCCGGCGGCGTCTTCGACCGCGCCGACGCGACCATCCTCACCTCGGCGACGCTGTCGGTGGGCGGCTCTGTGGACTTCATCCGCGCCCGCACCGGGGTGGGGGAGGGGGCGGACGCGCTGGTGCTGCCCTCGCCCTTCGACTTCCTCTCCCAGGCGCTCTGCGTGCTCGCCACCGACGTCCCCGCGCACGACGACCCCGCCCACGCCGTCGCCCTCGCCGACCTCACCGCCGGGGTGGCCACCCGGCTGGGCGGCCGCACCCTGGTCCTCTTCACCGGCTACGCGCCGCTCCGCAGCGTGCACGCGCTGCTCGCCACCCGCATGGAGGCCCAGGGCATCGCCGTGCTCGGCCAGGGGCTCGACGGCACCCGCCGCCAGGTTCTCTCCAGCTTCGTCACGAACACGCGAAGCGTGCTGCTGGGCACCACCACGTTCTGGGAGGGCATCGACATCCCCGGCGACGCGCTCAGCTGCGTGATCATCGCCAAGCTGCCCTTCCCGGTGCCGTCCGACCCGCTGGTGGCGGCCCGCGGCGCCCTGCTCCGCGACCCCTTCGCCGAGCTGGCGCTGCCCACCGCGGTGCTGCGGCTGCGCCAGGGCTTCGGACGGCTGATCCGGCGCACCGCCGACCGCGGCGCGGTGGTGCTCTGCGACCCGCGCCTCCACAGCCGCGAGTACGGCCCCACCTTCCTGCGCGCCCTCCCCGAGGCGCTGGTCGTCCGCGAGCCCGCCGCCGGGGTGCCCATGATCGTCGAGGACTTCGTGACCTCGGGCCGGGTGCCCGACACGGCGCGAGTGCCGGGCCTGCTCGAGGAGGCGGTGCCGTCGGGCCGGGACGACGCAGC
>JAXDLS010000378.1:0-8262 GCA_034666485.1 Chloroflexota bacterium | reverse complement strand
GCCTGGCCGCGCTCCTCGGCGCCGATGCCGGCATGCGCGGCGGGGGTGTCGATGAGGCAGATCACGGGGAGCCCGAAGCGCTCCGCCAGCCGCATCAGCCGCTGCGCCTTGCGGTAGCCCTCGGGGTGGGGCATGCCGAAGTTGTGCACCGCGCGGGTGAGCGCGTCCGACCCCTTCTCGTGGCCGATGACCATCACCCAGCGCGACCCCAGCCGGGCGGTGCCGCCGACCACGGCGCGGTCGTCGCCGAAGAGCCGGTCGCCGCGCAGCTCGGTGAAGTCGGTGAGGATGCGGGCGATCACGTGCAGGGTGCGGGGGCGGCCGGGATGGCGGGCGAGGTCGACGGCGGCGATGGCCTCGCGCTCGCGGGCGGCGGCCTCGGTGGCCTCGATCATCGGCCTGCGCTGAGGGCGCGGAGCACCCGGCCGGCGGTGGCGCGGAGCTCGGCGCGCGGCACCACCGCGTCGACCATGCCGTGGGCCAGCAGGAACTCCGCGGCCTGGAACCCCTCGGGCAGCCGGGAGTGCGCCGCCTGCTCGATCACCCGTCCCCCGGCGAAGCCGATGCGCGCATGCGGCTCGGCGAGGATGACGTCGGCCTGGGTGGCGAAGGAGGCGGTGACCCCGCCGAAGCAGGGGTCGGCGAGCACGCTCACGTAGGGCAGCCGCGCGGCGGCGAGCATCGCCGTGCCGGTGGTGCAGCGCGCCATCTGGGCGAGCGAGACGATGCCCTCCTGCATGCGCGCGCCCCCGGAGACGCAGACCGCCACCAGCGCGCGCCGCTCGGCGACGGCGAGCTCGCAGGCGCGGGCGAAGATCTCGCCCGCCACCGAGCCCAGCGTGCCGCCCAGGAAGCCGAACTCCATGCACACCAGCACCGCGGGCACGCCGTCCACCGCCGCCCGGGCGGTGACCACCGCCTCCTCGGCGCCGCTCTCGGCGCGGGCGGCGCGGATCCGCGCCGGGTAGGGGGCGCCGTCGTCGAAGCCCAGCGGGTCGCGGTCGGCGATGGCATGGTGGACCAGCTCCAGGCTGCCGGGGTCGGCGAGCTGGGCGGCGCGGGTGGCGGCGGGGACCCGGGCGTGGTGGCCGCAGGCGGGGCAGACGCCCAGCACCTCCTCCCACCGGGCCGCGACCACACGGCGGGGGCAGGCGGGGCAGGCGACCGTGCCGGGCGGTGCCACCGGGCGCAGCCGTGGACCCGGGCCACGCAGGGGGGCGCCCCCGAGGCTCACCGTGGCGGAGGCTCGAGGGACCATTCCAGGGCGACCCCGCCCCAGGTCGCCCCCGAGCCGAAGGCCACCGAGACGATGCGGTCGCCGCGGTGGAGGCGCCCCATGCGGTCGGCGTCGGCGAGCGCCAGTGGGATCGAGGCGCTCGAGGTGTTGCCGAAGCGGTCGCCGTTGAAGAACACCCGGTCCATGCCCACCCCCAGCCGCTTCGCGGTGGCCTCGACGATGCGCAGGTTGGCCTGGTGGGGGATGACGTGGTGGACGTCGTCGACGCTCCACCCCGCGTCGGCGCAGAGGCCCTGGCCCATCTCGGTGAGCCGCTCGACGGCGAGCCGGAAGGTGCCCTTGCCCGCCATGCGGACGCCCGGCTCGGCGCCGGGGGCCTCCGCGGGCGTGCCGTAGTAGATGAGGTCGGCGGAGCGGCCGTCGGCGCCCCAGCGGGCGGCGCAGATGCCGCCGCCGTCGGCCCCCCCCAGCACCACGGCGCCGGCACCGTCGCCGAAGAGCACGCAGGTGGAGCGGTCGCCGTAGTCGACCAGGCTGGTCATCGCCTCGCTGCCGATGACCAGCGCGGTGCCGACCCGCCCGGAGCGGATCAGCGACTCGGCCACGACCAGGCCGTAGATGAAGCCGCTGCAGGCGGCGCCGAGGTCGAACGCGGGGATGCCGTGGAGGTCGAGGCGGCGCTGCACCAGGCACGCGGTCGAGGGGAAGAGCGTGTCCGGGCTGGCGGTGGCCACCAGGACGGCGTCGACCCGCGGACTGCCGGCGCGCTCCAGCGCCACCCGGGCCGCCTCGGCGCCCATCGAGGAGGCGGTCTCCCCGGAGCCGGCGCGCCGCCGCTCGCGGATCCCGGTGCGCTCCATGATCCAGGCGTCGGAGGTCTCGACCCTGGCCTCGAGCTCGGCGTTGGTGATCACGCCGTCGGGGGAGTAGGAGCCGATCCCGAGGACCTCGGCCCGCACCCGGGCGCTCGCCGGCGGGGTGTCGAGGGCCAGCGTCGCGGCGCTGTTCGTGGGCGGAGGGCTCGCCATCGTGACGATGGTAAGCGTCATGCGCATCGGGGGTTACGGTCGGGAGCCGCCGCGAGCCGCGGACGAACCGCCGGATCGCAGTCCGCGAGCGCCATCCTCGCCCGAGGTGCGCCACTGGCCGCACCTCCACCACGCTATTGTTGCTCCGGCCGAAACGACGACGTACCACCAAGCGTTTGGTTGGACATCCATGAGTACCTCCGATCCGTCCCTGCAGCTCAGCCGGCCGTCCCACCGCCACCGTCTCCGCTCCCATCGCCGGCTCCTCGTCGGGCTCGCGCTCGCCCTCGTCACCGCCGTCCTGGTGGTGGGCTCGGGCGCCGGCATGGGCATCTACCACAGCCAGCAGAGCCGGCTCACCCAGGCCCGCACCGACCGCGCCGCCGCCAAGCGGGTGATCGACGCGACGGTGGCTCGCGCCCAGAGCGACGGCATCACCACCGCCCAGCTCGCCCCGGTGCTCTCGGCCGAGGCGGCGCTGCTGTCCGGCAGCCCCGTCGCCCCCCACCTCGGCTGGTTCGACAACGGCGAGATCGGCCGCCTCCAGCGCCAGTCGGCGGGGCTGCGCAGCCTGGTGGGCCGGGTCGACGCCATCCAGGTGGCCGCCACCGGCAGTGCCCGCGACAAGGTCACCGCCCTGCTCGGCGAGCTGGACGGGGCGATCGCGGCGGCCCGCTCGGTGGGCCTCGACGCCGGCGCCGACGCCACCTTCCTCGCCGGGGTCCGCGACAGCATCGCCCGGGCGGCGACGCCGAGCCAGGTCGCCGCCGCGGTGGTCCCGGTGCCGCAGCACGTCAACGACCTCGGGCAGCGCACCGAGGCCAAGCGGGCGGCCGACGCCGCCCTGGCCGCCCTCAACGCCAGCCAGGCGCGCGCCCAGGGCGCGGTGGCGCGGGCGGACGGGCTGGTCGCCCAGGTGGCGAGGTTCCCGCAGCTGCAGGTTCAGCCCTGGGTCGACGCCATCGCCGCGGCGCACCCGCAGCTGGCGGCGGCCACCACCCAGGACCAGTTCGACGCCGTCACCGCCGCGGTCAGCGCGCCGGCGAACGCCATCTCCGGCCTGCTGGCGGCGCGCTCCAACGCCTACGCGGCGATGTCCGAGGCGCGCCAGGCGGTGCAGAGCGCGATCTCGTACAAGATCGACCCGGGGAGCGTCCCCTCCCAGCTCGACGCCCTGCAGGCGCGGCTCGACGGTACCGGCACCGCTCCCGGCTTCGGTGACGTCGCCAGCCAGGCCGGGGCGCTGGTGGCGCCGCTGCAGGCGAAGGTGATCACCGCCAGCCTGGGCGTGGGCAAGGTCATCCTCATCAGCCTCCACGACCAGAGCCTCGCCGCCTACCAGGACGGGGCGACCGTGCTCACCACCCCGGTGACCACCGGCCGCCCGGCCCTTCCCACTCCCACCGGCGCCTTCCAGGTGGTTCGCAAGAGCCATCCCTGGACGATGCACTCCGACTTCCCGCGCTGGTCGCCCTACTGGTACCCGGACAGCCCGGTCACCTACGTGCTCTGGTTCACCAACCAGGGCCACGGCATCCACGACGCGCCCTGGCGCGGCACCTACGGCCCGGGCACCGAGGCGGCCGGCTCTCACGGCTGCGTCAACGTCCCCTTCGCCGCCGAGAAGGTCCTCTACGCGTGGGCCGACGTCGGCACCCGCGTGGTCATCCGCGCGGAGTCGATGAACGCCCCCGCTCCCGGTGGCCACTGACGCCGAAACGGGGTCTCGGAGAGGTATCCTCACCCCCCGATGAATCTCTTCACGGGCATGACGAATCATCAGGTCGTGTCGTCGATCCTCGGGTTCCTCCTCTTCAACGGATATGTCGTCCTGCTGGTGATCTCGCTCGCGGCGTTCTGGGTGACCAGCCGGCCGCGGCGGGGACGGGTGCGGGTCTCCGCGATCTGGCACATGGCCGCGGCCCTCTGGATGATGCTGGCCTTCGTCTCGACGGTGTGGGCCGCGCCGGTGGAGAAGTCGTTCATCGACGCCGACCAGGTGGGCGAGCCCTTCTTCCAGGGCGTCCGCTTCCAGAAGGTGATCATCGGGCTGCTCTTCGCCGCGGTCGCCGTCGCCTGCATGCTGATCGGCGCGGTGCGCGCCGGCCGGGAGAAGCGGGCCGCCGCCCAGCGGGCATTGCGCGAGGAGATCCCCGCCGGCGCGGGTCGCTAGCCCTCCCGAAGAGCCCGCCGCCTCCCTGATACGCTCGGCGGGTGATGAGCGATTGGCGCTGGGTGGAGATCTACACCACCTTCCTCAGGATCACCGGCGAGCTCGAGGGTGCCCCCGACCGCCGGCTCACCGACCTGGTGGCCGGACCCGGCCTGGTGCTCGACCTGCGCGCCGCCGCCGTCGAGGCCGCCACCGATCATCAGCACCGGCTCGGCGAGGACGGGCAGCGGCTCACCGTGGTCAAGGCGGCGATCAGCCTGGTCTGCCCGCGCGACCAGGTGGGCGAGGCCGCGCGCGATCGCGAGGGCCGGCGGGAAAAGCAGCGCGTTGCCGTCCAGCTCAACGCCGAGGCGTTCTCGATGCGCGGCGAGGTGCACCTCGAGCCCGGGGTCAGCCTCGACGACCACCTCGGCGGCGAGGGCGCGGGCTTCATCCCGGTGACCGATCTCTCCGCGCTCTGGCTCGCCGGCGCCGGCGAGCCCCGGGCCGTCCAGCGCGGCTTCGCGCTGCTGAACTGCGCCACCCTGGTGAGCTTCGCCCCCGTCTGACCGGGTCCGCTGGACCGGAACCCACCCGTGCAGGCTATCCTCTGGGAGCCTCAGCTGCCGCTCGGAGACCCTCTGCCGGTGGAACGCCTGATCCTCGCGCTGCGATCCGACTTCGGATGCCTGGTGATCGCCCTGGTGTTCGTCGTCATCATGGTCTCGACGATCGTCTTCGCCGACATCGTCACCCCGCCGGCCGCCAACCCCTTCGTGTAGGCCTCTCGGATGGACGCCCGGTCCCGTCCAGGCATAGGTAGAATGACCCAAGCCTCCTCCCCCTCCCGGGGGGTTCCGAGCCGCCGCCGAGGGCTTCCATGGGCCTGAACCCGTACGACACGCCGCGTGGCCGCCTCCATCGACTGGCGGACATCAGCCGCCGCCAGTTCCTGCTCTTCATGGGCATCCTGGCGGCACTGGCGGCGTCCCTGTTCGGCGGGATCAAGACCCTGGGCTTCCTCTTCCCCAACGCCAACCTCGAGGAGCCGCTCGCCTTCACCGCCGACATCGACCCCGAGACGATCACCGTGGGCAATCCGCTGCAGATCACCGAGAAGCGGGTGAGCATCATCCGCGACGACGCCGGCTACTACGCCGTCTACCTGGTCTGCACCCACCTCGGCTGCACCCCCAACTACGTGACCAACGTGACCAGCGGCACCGGCGTCGCCGACGACGTGGCCAAGGGGCGCGGCGAGCGCAAGCCGGCGGAGGCCATTCCCAACGGCTGGGCCTGTCCCTGCCACGGCAGCCGCTACTACATCGACTCGACCAACTTCTACGGCCCCGCCCCGCGCCCGATGGACTGGGTGGACGTCCAGTACAGCCCCTCGGGAAAGCTCGTGGTCGACCGCGGGAAGCTGGTGGTGCAGCGCGGAGCCGGCGTGACCGTCAAGCCGGAGTGGCGGCTCGATCCCAAGAGCAAGAAGGACAACGGCAAGACCCTGCCCTAGGGCCGGCCGAGCCCGGACGGGGACGAGGAAGAGGAGACGGAGGAGCGATGAGAGCCACTGGCGCGGGAGGACCCAACCCGCTGGTCAAGTTCGCGTCCCAGCTGTGGGGCTCGATCTTCCGGCACGGGCTGCCCTCCACCGACAAGGTGGCGGCGCGCACCGCGCTCACCAACTTCTTCCTGCACATCCACCCGGTGCGGGTGAAGAAGTCGGCGATCCGCGTCTCCTACACCCTCTGCCTCGGCGGGCTCTCGTTCTTCCTCTTCATCCTGCTGACCATCAGCGGCCTGTTCCTGATGTTCTATTACATCCCCTCGGTGGACCAGGCCTACCAGAACATCAAGGACCTGCAGTTCGTCGAGACCTTCGGGCTGGTGACCCGCAACCTGCACCGCTGGGCGGCGCACGGCATGGTGATCACCGTCTGGCTGCACATGGCGCGGGTGTTCTACCAGGGCTCCTACAAGCCCCCGCGGGAGTTCAACTGGGCGATCGGCTCCATCCTCCTGGTGGTGACCCTGCTGCTCTCCTTCTCCGGCTACCTGCTCCCCTGGGACCAGCTGGCGGTGTGGGCCATCACCGTGGGCACCAACATGGCCAAGTACGCGCCCATCGCCGGGCCCTACACCCGCTACGTGATGCTGGGCGGCCGCACCGTCGGCCAGGGAGCGCTGATCCGCTTCTACGTGCTCCACGTGGTCGCCCTACCGTTGATCGGCTTCATCCTCATGGTCGTCCACTTCTGGCGCGTCCGGAAGGACGGGTTCACCGGAGGCCTGTAGGGATGACGAGGAACGAGTCCGTCCGCTGTGAGACAGGAGGCGCACGGCCATGGCCACGGTAGTCGGGAACGGCGGAGGCTCCGGGAACCGGCCGACCGGGGGGGGGCGCACCACCGTCCCGAACCGCCGGGGGGTCACCGGCCCGGAGCTGGCGACGCCGCCGCTGGTCGTCCGGCGGCGGGAGGAGGAGGAGACCGTGGTCACCTTCCCCTCGCTGGTCTTCCGTGAGTTCCTCGCCGCGATGGGGATCACCGGCTTCCTGATGCTGGTCTCGACCTGGGTGAACGCGCCACTGCTGCAGCGCGCGAACACCGCGATCACCCCCAACCCGGCCAAGGCGCCCTGGTACTTCCTCGGGCTCCAGGAGCTGCTCGAGCGCTTCCCGCCGGTGATGGCGGGGGTGGCCTTCCCCACCTTCGTGATCGTGGGGATGATGCTCACCCCCTACATCGACAAGAACCCCAGCCGGCGACCGCAGGACCGCAAGGTGGCGATCGCCCTGATGACCGTCTACATCATGCTGGCGGTGGCGTTCGTGGTCATCGGAGTGTTCTTCCGCGGCGTGGCCTTCAACTGGCAGTGGGACCGCATCCTCGGCCATCCGGGGGTGAATCCGGGCGTATGAGCTCCGGCCTGACCAGGCTCTTCCTGGCCCTCTCCGCCTTCATCCTGGTGCTGACCGGCATCGCCGCCGCGAAGGACAGCAGCGACCGCCAGTACCTGGCGCTCCAGGAGCAGTACAAGCGCGACTACAAGGACTCGAAGTTCGACGTCGCCATCCAGCAGCTCTTCCCGCAGTTCGTCGAGGCCAAGCGCGGCGACACCTTCCGGGTCGAGCGCTGCATCAGCTGCCACGTGCCCGACATCACCATCATCGGGCCGCAGAAGGCGGCGGAGCGGCTGGTCAAGGACTTCCTCAAGTACGAGCCCAAGCACGACGAGATCGCCAAGACCTACGGGCTGACGCTCTCCCACCCGGCGACGATCACCCAGCAGCTCTACGACAAGTACGGGGAGGAGAGCTTCGCCACCACCGATGGATTCCACCCGTACACCATGGCCGGCGACAAGCCCGGCACCGTCGACCAGGTCAAGCTGCCGGGCTTCATCCCCCGCTTCCTCAGCCCGGCGCAGAACAACGGCCGCGAGCTGGGCCTCGACTCGGTGGGCTGCATCGTCTGCCACAACGGCGGCCGGCTCTCCCTCACCGACAGCGAGTCGCACCTCAACCTGATCATCAACCCCGAGTTCACCTGGACCGAGGGGGCGTCGCTCTACTACAAGTACTGCGCCACCTGCCACGGAGGCCTCGGCGAGGGCAAGGTCGGCCCGCCGCTCTCCAACCAGGACCGGCTCGGCTACTTCAACGAGGACTACTACTACCGGTGCATCGAGTACGGGTACACCGACTTCGAGCACCTCGGCAGCGTGATGCCGGCGTGGGGCTCGGCGGCGCCCGACTTCCACTACGACCCTGTTCGTGACAAGCAGTCGGGCAAGGTGACCCGGGTGCTCTCCGAGGATCAGATCAACATCCTGGTGCAGTT
>JAXDLS010000377.1:0-3875 GCA_034666485.1 Chloroflexota bacterium | reverse complement strand
GCCCCGGTGGCGGCGGGATCGGGCACCGTCACCGGGCGCGGCCGGGGGCCGTCGGCGCCGCGGACGGTGGCGACGGTCTGCTGGATCTGGTCGCGCGCCGCCGCCTCGTCGCCGTCGATGCGGGCGAGGCGGAGGATGACGTCCACCGCGGCGACGTCGCCGGGGTCGGCGGCGAGGGCGCGGAGCAGCAGGTCCCGGGCGCCGCGCGAGTCGCGGTGCGCCGCCATCGCCACCTCGGCGGCGGCCTCGAGCGCGTCGGGACTGCGCGGGGTGAGCGCCACCAGCCGGGTGTAGACCGTCTCGGCGGTGGCGAAGTCGGGCTGCTGGATGGCCACGCTGCCCAGCGAGGCGAGCAGCTGGGCGTCGGAGGGGGCGAGCGCCAGCGCCGCCTCCAGCACCCGGTGGGCGCCGTCGAGCTGGCTGCTGTCGATGTAGGCGCCGGCCAGCTCGGCGGACCGCTCCACCCAGCCGGGCTGCTGCTCGTGGGCGGCGATGGAGGCGGCCAGCGCGCCCGCCCGGTCACCGGTGTCGCGGGCGAGGTTCGCCTGCTCCCGGTGCAGCTCGGCGCGCTGGTAGGCGCTCGACCGCGGCCCGATCGCCGCCGTCGCGGCGTCGATGTGGCTGCGCGCCGCGTCGGTGTCACCGTGGTCGGCGAGCGCCTCGCTGTAGTACAGCTGGGCGAGGGGGTCGCCGGGCGCCAGCGACACCGCCGTGGCCCCGGCCTTCACCGCCTCCTCCAGGTGCATCGACCAGTCCTGGACGCGGCAGAGGACGGCGTGCGCGTGCCCGTCGCGGGGCCCGGCGGCGACCCCGGCGCGTGCCTCGGCGAGCGCCGCGGGGAAGTCCTGTCGGTAGTTGAGGAACAGCGCGTAGGCGGCGTGGGCGAGGGGGTCGCCGGGAGCCCGCGCGACCAGCTGCGCATAGCCGCGCTGGGCCTGCTCGTAGTGGTTGTCGAAGAAGAGCGCGTCCGCCGCCGCCAGCCCCGCGGCCACCGCCTGGGGCGTGACCGGTGCCGGTGGCCGGACCGGCGTCGACGAGCAGGCCCCCAGCAGCAGCGCGGCGAGGAGGAGGACAGCGGGCAGCCGGCGGCCGCCCACTCAGGGCGCCACGATGCCGCTGGTGCGCGTGACCTCGATGCCCATCTCCTCGAGCCCGGCGATGACCCGGTTGATGCCGATGCTGTCGGTGGCCATGTGACCGGTCACCACCAGGCTCTTGCCCGGCTCCGCCTCGGCGCGCAGCCGCTGCACGTCCGTCTCGGCGCAGTGCATGGCGAAGACGGTGTCGACGCCGTGCCGCCAGTACTCGCGGAAGACGTGGTAGCCGCCGTTGGTGCCGCCCGCCATCGCCACCGTCCACCGACCCAGCGGCGACTCCGGCTCGCCCACCCACTGCTCGGGGCGGGTGAGCCCCGCCTCGATCTCGGGGAACTCCTGGAACCAGCCCAGCACCTCGCCCACCGGGCTGCCGGCGCCGTCGTGGCGGCGGAGCATGTCGACGATCGCCTCGCGGCCGATGAGGTCGCAGGCGAGGTGGACGTTGCAGAAGGGCAGGCCGATGAGCCGGGCGGTGCCCACCACCGCGTCGTAGTTGCTCATGTGGGCGGCGCGATGCGACGGGCCCAGCCGCTCCTCGATCGCGGCCTCGGCGACCTCGCGGGGGATGCCCTCGGCGGCCATCTGCTCCACCTGGCGGCGGACCACCCTGCCGAAGTCCATGCGCGCACGGTCTCCGGCGGGGTGGTGGGCGATGACCGCGTCGTGGCCGGCGTCGCGCGCGTAGAGCAGCTCGCCGACGCTGATGTCGATGCCGAAGAGCACCCGGCGGACGTCGCCCGGCGCCTCCACGTAGACCTGGGAGTCGGCGGGCACCGACTCGCAGCCGGCCAGCCGCGCCGACCACTCGAGGATGCCGGCCAGGTTCACCGCAGGCCCTCCCGGTGCGGCGCACCGACCGGCACCGCCAGGGGTCGCCGCGCGCGACCGAGGCCGGTCTGGTAGCCGAGCTCGGCGGCAGCGTAGCAGGCGACCCCGAGGGCGATGCCCACCACCACGTCGGCGACGTAGTGCTCGCCGAGGTAGATCACGCCGAACGAGACCGTCGCCGGGTAAAGCATCCACAGCCAGGAGGAGGGCCGGCGCACCCCCCGCACCGCCACGCAGGCGCAGGCGATGATCATCGGCACGGAGACGTGGAGCGAGGGCATCGCCGCGTTGGGCTCGGGATCGGCGCCGGCGTACAGGGTGCCGAAGCTGCCCAGCTTCTCCAGGGTCTCGACGACGATCCGGTGCACCGGGGGCAGGTGGCCGTGCTGCGCCGCCAGCCAGGGCGGCATCTCCGGGTAGAGGAGGTAGACCAGGAAGCCGGCGGCCATGACCATGACGTAGGCACCCACGAAGGTGCCGAAGCGGTCGCGGTGCCAGATCCAGAGCCACAGGGCCGCCACCAGCGGCGCGGCGAAGTGGAAGAGGTACTCGCCGGCGAGGACGACCCCGAGCGCCCGCCCGAAGTCGCCGACGCCGATGTGCTCCTGCAGCCACCAGGTCCAGATCACGCCGCCGAAGAGGCTCCTCTCGAGGACGATGGGGGCGAGCACGTGGACGCTGCCGGCGATCTTGGCGCCCACCCCGGTGAGGTCCTCGAACATCACCGCGACGAAGAGGAAGGGCAGCCAGTCCCAGACGAAGGGGCGGGCCCGGCCGAGGACCGCGAAGGCCACCAGCACCAGGATCAGGGCGTGCTCCGAGGTCAGCCCGACCTGGCGGGTGGCCATCAGCCCGATCGAGGCGACCGCGTAGGTGGCCATCGCCCCGTACACCAGCGGGCGCTGCCGGAAGGCATGCACGCTGCGCCGCTCGGGAGTCGCCGCGATCGCCGCGTTCACCGAGCGGGCGGCACGGATCACCCCCGCGGCGGCGACGCCCAGACCGCCGGCGGAGCCCGCCGGAGGCGGCGGCTCGGCCCACCGCGAGGCGCCCGCCGGGCCCTCGACCGGCGTGCGCTGACCGTCCCTCTGGGGCCGCATCCCGCACTCCCGAAATCCGTGTCTCCCCCGGAAGGGGTATACCCGTCCGGCCGCCACACCGTTAGCGTACTGCTAGTAGATGGTCGAGGCCCGCGGCCATCCCCTCCGAAAAGGGCGGATTCGAGGGGACCAGGGAAGGGACGCAACCTTTACATGACCCGTGACGTATGGGTGAGCGGGAATGAGCGCGCTGCGAGAGACGAATGAGCAGATCCTGGCGGGAATCCGGCACCGCTGGAGGAGCGATGCCGAGCGTCGACGGATGGCCGAGCCCATCCGCCTCATCGACGGCCTGATCGCCGACCTGGAGGAGCTGCATCTCACCGAGCGCAAGCGCGTGCCACCGTCCTACGAGGTGCGTCTGGTCCAGCTCACCGCCATCCTGCCCCCCGAGGTCCGGCAGGAGCTGCGCAGCCGGGTGACCATCGTCCACCTCATGGACCGGCTCTACGAGATCCAGGGACGGCTGCTCGCCCGCAAGGCCACCGACCGCGGCGACGACTCCGACGGCGGCGACCGCGGACCGCAGAGCCCGCACAGCCCCACCCGGGTCGCCGAGCCCGCCGCGTAGGCTCGGGCGGATGCCTGCCGCCGCCCCGGTCCGCGCCGCCGTGCTCACCGTGAGCGACGCCGGCGCGCGCGGCGAGCGGGCCGACACCAGCGGCGACGTCATCTGCGGCCGCCTCGAGGGCCTGCCCGCCACCCTGGTGAGCCGCGGCATCGTCGCCGACGAGCCCGACGCGATCCGCGCCGCGGTGGTCGAGGCCACCGCCGGCGCCGGGCTGCTGGTGATCACCGGGGGCACCGGGGTGGGGCCCCGCGACGTCACCCCCCAGAGCGTCGCCCCGCT
>JAXDLS010000376.1:0-3896 GCA_034666485.1 Chloroflexota bacterium | reverse complement strand
CGGGAGGGGATCTCGATGTGGCACCCCTCGCGGTTCATCCTGGTGGGGACGATGAACCCGGAGGAGGGCGAGCTGCGCCCGCAGCTGCTCGACCGCTTCGGGCTCTGCGTCGACGTGCGCGGCCTGCGCTCGGCGGAGGAGCGGGTCACCATCCTCGAGCTGGACCAGCGGGCCCAGCGCGGCGAGGGCTGGGAGGAGAGCGGTGCGGCGGAGCGCCGCCAGGCCGAGGTGATCGCCCGGGCCCAGGAGCTGCTCCCCCTCGTCGACGTCCCCGCGGGGATGCGCCAGTTCATCTCGCTCATCTGCCTCGACGCGGGCGCTCTCGGCCATCGGGCCGACATCGTGGTCAGCCGCACCGCGCGCACCCTCTGCGCCGCCCGCGAGGCCACCGCGGTGATCGCCCGGGGGGCGGGGGACGCGGAGCGGCTGGATCCCGCCGACGCCCTCCAGGTGACCCCCCAGGACGTCATCCGCGCCGCCGAGCTGGCGCTCGCCCATCGCCGGCGCGAGGTCACCTCCCCCTCCGAGCAGACGGGGGAGGGCATCGCCGACAGCGCCCGCGAACGCCTCCGGCAGATGGAGTCCGAGACCCAGACCACGGGCGCGGAGGTGAGCTCCGAGCAGGTCGAGTCCAGCCCCGCCGGGAGCGGCGGCGATCGCGGCGAGGGCAGCGCGATGCAGTCGCCGGAGCGTGCCGAGGCCCAGGAGCCGACGCCCGGCCAGGCCGAGACCCCCCTCGGCGGTGACACCTTCCAGGTCCGCCGCCTGCAGCTGCCCCGCGACCGGCGCACCCGCCGCACCGCCGGCAAGCGCAACCTCACCCGCAGCGGCGACAAGCGCGGTCGCTACGTCCGCAGCACCCAGGTCGAGCGCACCACCGACCTCGCCTTCGACGCGACCCTGCGCGCCGCCGCTCCCCACCAGCGCACCCGGCGGAGCGAGGAGGCGCTCGCCGCCGGCGGCCCGGCGCTGCTGCTCGAGCGCCAGGACCTCCGCCAGAAGGTGCGCCAGCGCAAGACCGGGACGCTGATCGTCTTCGTGGTCGACGCCAGCGCCTCGATGGACGCCGAGCAGCGGATGCAGGCCACCAAGGGCGCGGTGCTCTCGCTGCTGCGCGACGCCTACGTGCGCCGCGACAAGGTCGCCCTCGTGGTCTTCAGCGGGCGCACCGCGCGGGTGGTGCTCCGTCCCACCTCCAGCGTCGACCTCGCCGAGGACCGCCTCCAGCGGCTCACCGTCGGCGGCACGACCCCGCTCACCCACGGGCTGGTCGCCGGCCTCAAGCTGATCCGCACCGAGCGGCTGCGCGACCCCACCGTCTACCCCCTGATGGTGCTGATCAGCGACGGCCGCGGGAACATCTCGCTGTTCGGCGAGGAGCCCATCGTCGAGGCGCAGCGGGTCGCCGCCCAGATCAAGACCGAGAACGTCCGCTCCCTGGTGATCGACTCGGCGCGCGACTACACCCAGCACTCCCAGCTGCCCCGGATCGGCGGCCGCGGCGCGCAGCCCCTCTTCGGCGGCTACGCGTTCAACGCCTGCCTCGACCTCGCCGGCCGCCTGGGGGGCAAGTACTTCGGCCTCTACGACCTCTCCCAGGGGGCGATCCTGCAGTCGGTGCAGCAGGAGCTGCGGGCCGGGTGAGCGGCCCCGCTCTGCGAGAATCGACCCCATGAAGCTCAATGCCGGTCCGGCACGCACGATCTTCCCCTTCACCGCGCTGGTCGGCCAGGAGTCGATGAAGCAGTCGCTGGTGCTGAACGCGATCAACCCGGCGATCGGCGGGGTGCTGATCCGGGGCGAGAAGGGCACCGCCAAGTCGACGGCGGTGCGGGCGCTGGCCCGCCTCCTCCCCGAGCTGGAGGTGGTCGCCGACTGCCGCTACGGCTGCCCTCCCGACCAGCCCGAGGTGCAGTGCGCGGACTGCCGGGCGCGGACCGCGGCGGGGGAGGAGCTGCCTCGGGCACGGCGGCAGATGCGGGTGGTTGAGCTGCCCATCAACGCCTCCGAGGACCGGGTGGTGGGGACCATCGACATCGAGGCGGCGATCAAGCAGGGCGAGCGGCGGTTCGAGCCCGGGGTGCTGGCGGAGGCGAACCGGAACATCCTCTACGTGGACGAGGTGAACCTGCTCGACGACCACCTCGTGGACGTCCTCCTCGACGCCGCTGCGATGGGGGTGAACGTCGTGGAGCGGGAGGGGATCTCGGTCTGGCATCCCTCGCGGTTCATCCTGGTGGGCACGATGAACCCGGAGGAGGGCGAGCTGCGGCCCCAGCTGCTCGACCGCTTCGGCCTCTGCGTCGACGTCCGCGGCCTGCGCTCGGTGGAGGAGCGGGTGGAGATCGTCTCCCGCCGGGAGGTCTTCGAGGAGGACCCGGACGCCTTCGTGGTCAGCTACGAGGAGTCGGAGCAGGCCGAGGCCGAGCGCATCGCCGCCGCCATCGCCAATCTCCCCGGGGTGGAGGTCGACCGCCAGGTGCTGGTGGCCATCGCCGCCCTCGGCATCGAGCTGGACGTCGACGGTCACCGCGCCGACCTGGTCACCCGCAAGGCGGCCCAGGCGCTCACCGCCTACGAGGGCCGGCCGCGGGTCGGTCTGCGGGAGGTCGAGCTGGTGGCGCCGACGGTGCTGGCCCACCGGGTCAAGCCCTCCGCCCACGGCGGCCAGCGCACCGTCAACATCGGCGAGATCCTCCGCAACGCCGTCGGCGGCGACTGAGGCCTCGAGCCCCACCACGAGCTGGCGGTGCCGAGGTGCTGACGCCTCAGCCGATCGCGCGCAGCTCCTCGTCCGCCTCCTCGTCGAGGCGGCGGGGACGCCGGTCGAGCACGGTCTGACGCAGCAGCCGCTGGAGCACGCCGCTGCTGATCTCGACCGGCACCTCGGTGGGCTTGCGGTCGAGCACCCGCCGGGTGATGTGCACGCCGTGGCGCGGGAGGATGCGGCGCAGGTAGCCCCAGGTGTCGTAGAGGCCGGTGGAGACCGACTCGTAGCCGTGCTGCAGGACCATCAGCCGCGCCGAGTACGACATGATCTCGTGGAAGAACATCTTCTCGTCGTCGGGGCGCGGCTCGATCAGCAGGATGTCCACGTCGGGATGGCGGTTGCGCACGGTGCGGATGTGGTCGCGCAGCCCGTCGTGGAGCATGCCGCGGAGCACCTGGTTGTAGATGGCGCGAAGGCCGAGGTCGCTGAGCCGGCTGCCCATCCTCTGGCGCATCGCGTCGGGGACGTTCATGGCGCGCGCGTCGAGGGGGACGATCGGGTTGACCACGACGATCAGGCTCGCCCCCTGCTCGACGGCGACGTCGATGGACGCGTTCCCCTTGATGCCGCCGTCGAGGTAGTCGACGCCGTCGATGCGGATCGGCTTGAAGAGCACCGGCAGCGCCGAGCTCGCCGCCGCGGCGCGGCTGATGGGGACGTGGGCGTTGTGGACGCGGGAGAACACCACCCGCTGGTCGGAGTCGAGGGCGCAGGCGACGATGTGCAGCTCGGCGTCGAGCTCGCGGAAGTCGTCGGTGAGCCCGGGCAGGCTGAAGATGGTGTGCAGATAGCCGGAGAGCGCCCCGTGGTCGAAGATCCCGGTGGGCAGCAGCGGGCTCAGCATGCCGAGGAAGTCGAGGCCGCCGAGCCTGCCGGGGTGGCACACCAGCTCCCAGGCCATCTCCCGGAGCAGGCCGGGGAGGCGGAGCATGCGGCTGGCCAGCTCTCCGACGTTGGGCCGGTAGAGGGCGAGCTGGGTGGGCGGGCGGAGGTCGCGGTTGGTCCCGGCCAGCCCCATCGCCATCGCCGAGGGGCTGACCCCGTTGGCGAGCAGGGCGCCGGCGATCGACCCGCAGCTGGTGCCCACGAAGATGTCGAAGTCGTTGACGGTGAGGTCGACGAGGAG
>JAXDLS010000375.1:0-3176 GCA_034666485.1 Chloroflexota bacterium | reverse complement strand
CAGATCGGTGCAGACCGGCACGTTCTGGGAGAGGATCGCGACGTCCCGTCCGATCCGTGCCCCCAGCGCGCGCAGATAGAGCACATAGAGCGGCGATCCGACGAAGAGGAGGGCCAGCGGGTTCGACCGGACCAGGGTCCTGACGATCCAGAAGCGGACGTATGCGAGGCTCCAGATGCGGATCTGCTGCGGCTTCCACCGACCGATCAGCAGCCACTTCGCCAGGATGGGAACCGTGCCCATCCCGGCGAAGGCTGCGCCGCCGAAGCCGACCGATCGCAGGTAGATCTCGGGAGAGCCGGAGCCGGCCGAGATCCAGTCGTACCCTGCGGAGAGGACGACGACAGCGACGCAGGCATATGCGGCGACGGCCAGGAGCTGGAGAGTCCCGCAGAGGATGTACTCGAGGAAGCTCGTGGCGATGGGGACGCCGGTCCGGGTGGACGCCGACGGCTCGGCCGCGGTGGGTGTGGATGCGGCGTTCCCGACGGCCAGCGCGAGCCGTCGCACCGTCGGATGCTGGTAGACGTCCTTGATGGTCACCGACGGCAGGTCGGCACGCTTCCTGATCCGCGCACAGAACCGGGCCATCAGCATGGAGTCCGCGCCGAGGTCGGCGAAGAAGTGGCTGTCGACCGGCACTCGCGCGATGCCCAGGATGTCCGCCAGCACCCCGGCGAAGATCATCTCCGTCTCGCTCGACGGAACGGCGCAGCCGCCGCCGGGCGGGGAGTCAGCCCGGGGTTGTGTCGCCGCACCGGGTCCTCGGATGGGGGACATGGATCACGCGGCCCGCGGACCGGCGGTCCGCGCCGGGGAGGTGAGCACCGCGTCGCCGCAGAGGTCCGCCACCCAGGTGGGGTTGTAGATCGTGTCGAGATACCGCTCACCGAGGTCCGGTGCGATGGCCACCGCCTGCAGGTCACGCCCCGGATGACCGGCCAGCCAGCTCATCGCGCCGCTGACCACGGTGCCGGTGGATCCGCCGAACAGGAAGCCGCGCCTGGCCAGGAGGTGGCAGGTGCGGATGGCGTCCGCCTCCTCGACCTGGACCACCTCGTCCACGTAGGACTCGTCGAGCAGGGGAGGAGGGACGCTCATGCCCAGGCCTGGAATCATCCGGCGGCCCGGCGCACCGCCGAAGGTCACCGACCCGACACTGTCGACTGCGACGATCCGCACCGGGCGGTACCATTCCCGGAAGAACCGCGCGCACCCCATCAGGGTCCCGGTGGTGCCGGCGCCCACGAACAGCACGTCCAGGTGCGGGAACGCGTGCGCCATCGCAGGCGCCGTCGTGTGGTAGTGCGCCTCCCAGTTGCCCGGGTTCCCGTACTGGTTGAGCCACACGTACCGATCGTCGGAGGCGCAGAGCGCGCGGACGTGGTCGAGCCGGGCACCGAGGAGACCTCGGTCGCCGGCCGGCTCGGTGACGACGCGGACCTGGGCGCCCAACGCTTCCATCAGCCGCCTGGTGGACGGATTGCACCGCGGGTCCGTGACGCACACGAACCGGTAGCTCTTGCTGGCGGCGAGCATGCTCAGCGCCACACCGAGGTTTCCGGACGACGACTCGACGAGGATCGAGCGTGGCGTCAGCACTCCTGCGCGCTCGGCGGCCTCGAGCATCTCGATCGCGGGCTTCAGCTTGATCGAGCCGGCGAAGTTCAGGCCCTCACACTTCAGGAACAGTGAGCGCTCCAGAATCGGCCGAAGGTCGACGTAGAGGTCCTCCTCGTTGAACTCCTCGGGAACGGAGATGACGGTCACTGATAGTCCCTCCTCTTCGGTGTCATCGCTGGCATCTGCCGGCCGGGGGCGTCGATATGCCTGGGCGCGGTGCCTGATGGGAAGGCGTCGCCGAACCCGGTCGGGGGGCATCGAGGGCCTCTGCCGGCCGCATCACCTCGGTGACCGTGGTCATGAGCGGCATCGTCGTCGCTCCTGTTGCGCTGACGTTGCGCAGCCCTGGACCGGCGTGCAACGCCGTTGCAACGCCACCGACGAGGATGGCCGGCGTGGCCACACGGCAGGAAATGCCTCCAAGCGCGCCGCCTGACGCGCGGCCCCCCGGCTATGCGCTCTCCGGCGCCTCGACGCGCAGCGCCGCCGGGGCGTCCGCGGGCACCGCGGGCCGGTGGGGCGCGACCGGGGCGACGCGCCGGTAGGCGGCGCCCAGCTCGGGTCGCGGGTCGGCCTCGCCGCGGTTCGGCCAGAGCGACATCGCCCGCTCGGTCATCGCTGTGATGGTCAGCGAGGGGTTGACGCCGAGGTTGGCGCTGACCGCCGAGCCGTCGCAGACGTGCAGACCGGGGTGGCCGTGGACGCGGTGGTAGGCGTCGATCACCCCCGTGCGCGGGCTGTCGCCGATGCAGCAGCCGCCGAGGATGTGCGCGGTCATCGGGATGTTCAGGACCGACTCGTTGATCGAGCCGCCGGGCGCGCCGCCGATGGCCTCGGCGGCGAGCCGCGCGGCCCGGTGGCCCACCGGGATGTACGTGGGGTTGGGCGCCCCGTGCCCCTGGGTGCTGCGCAGGTGGGGACCGATCCGGCCGCCGCGGCGCATGATCCGCAGGCTGTTGTCGAGGCTCTGCATCACCAGCAGGATGATGGTGCGCTCCGACCAGCGCCGCACCGACAGCGAGCGCACGAAGGTGCGGGGGTGGGCCGCGGCGGTGAGCAGGAAGCGCAGCGGCCGGGGGATGCGGCCGCCACCCGAGACCAGGATGGTGGCGAGCAGACCCATCGCGTTGCTGCCCCTGCCGTAGCGCACCGGCTCGATGTGGGTGACCGCGTCGGGGTGGATCGAGGAGGTGATCGCCACCCCGCGCGAGTAGTCGGTGGTGACCCTCGGGGTGGCGGCGCCGAGGATCGCCTCGGAGTTGGTGCGCACCACGTGGCCGAGGCGCTCGGAGATGCCGGGCAGGTCGCCGCCGTCGCGGGCGTCGAGGAGGAGGCGCAGCGTGCCCAGGACCGCCGCGGAGACCACCACCTGCGTGGCGGTGTACGTCCGGCGGCGGCGGCGGACCCATGCGCCGGGTCGCTCGGCGTCGACGGCATAGCCGCCGCCGGGCAGCGGCCGGATGCGCACCGCCTGGGTCTCGGGGTGGACCCGGGCGCCGAGGCGCTCGGCGAGGTGGCGGTAGTTGAGGTCGAGGCTGTTCTTGGCGCCGTGG
>JAXDLS010000374.1:0-4928 GCA_034666485.1 Chloroflexota bacterium | reverse complement strand
ACCTCGCCGAGCACGTGATGCTCACCTGCGGCGTCGACTACCGCACCGCCTACCTGGTGGTGGGCCGCGCGGTGAGCCGGGCGGGACGCGAGGGGCTCCGCGGCATCGACATCACCGGGGAGATGCTGGACGCCGCCGCCGTGGAGCAGATCGGGCGCAGCCTCGGGCTCGGGGGCACCGACCTCGCCGCGGTGCTCGACCCGCGCGCCATCGTGCAGACCCGCAGCGCCCCCGGTGGCGCCGCCCCCGAGGTGGTCACCCGGATGGCGGCCGGCTGCGCCGAGGCGGCGCGCACCCTCGGTGCGCGCGCCGCGGTCCTGCGCGCCGATCATCAGCGCGCCCAGCAGGACATGCTCCGCCTCGCCGCCGGGGTCGCCGGCGGGTCCTGATCGCAGGATCGGAGCGAAGGAGCCGATGGCCTGGGGCGCTCCCGCCCGCAGGACGGCGTCAGCGCTCGGAGCCGTCGAGATCGAAGCGGTAGCCGCGGCCCTGCTGGCTGGTGACGGAGAAGGGCAGCTCCAGTGGCGCCATCTTGCGGCGCAGCCGCATCACCTAGCTGCGCAGCTGCTCGGCCGAGTACCGGGTGCTGCGCCAGGCGAGGCGCACCAGGTCAGCCGGGCGCGATGAGGTACTCCACCGCCGGCGCGCCGCGCAGCGTGTTGGAGACGTAGCAGAGCGCGGCCGCCCGCTCCAGCAGCGGCTCGAGCTGCTCGCGCGGATGGCTGGAGCGCACCTCCACGCGGAGCGCGCCGAAGCGGGGACCGTCGTAGTCGCCGACCGCGGTGACGGCGAGGTCGGGGGCGAGCTCGACCCTCCGCCTGCGGGCGACGTGGGCGAGGGCCATGGCGAAGCAGGTCGCCAGCGAGGCGAGGAGCAGCTCGGTGGGCGTCGGACCGGTGTCGGTGCCGCCCGCCACCTCCTCCGGCTCGTCGGCGAGGAGCTCGAACTGGCGGACCGGGACGCGACAGCGGTAGCCTCCACTCCAGTAGGCGGTGACCTCCACGATAGTGATTGTTGCAAGTGAGGAGGCCAGATGGACGGCATCCACGACATGGGGGGCATGCAGGGCTACGGCGCGGCTCCGGCGGTCGACCCGGACGAGCCCGTGTTCGGCGAGGCGTGGGAGGGCCGTGCCTTCGGCCTCAGCCTGCTGTCGATGCGACTCTCCGGCACCAACCTGCAGGCCTTCCGCCACGCCATGGAGCGCCTCCATCCGCTCCGCTACCTCGGCGAGGGCTACTACGGGCGCTGGCTGAACGGCGCCGAGAACCTGCTCGTCGACAGCGGCATCCTCGCCCCCGGGGCGGTGAACGCCCGCGCCCGCCGGCTGCAGGGCGAGGAGGGGCCCGAGCCGCCCGCCCCGGAGCCGCACAAGCCCGACTACCAGCCGACCGCCGCGGGCTCGATCCGCGCCGTCGACAGCCCGCCGCGCTTCTCGCCCGGCGACCGGGTCCGCGCCCGCGACCTGCATCCCACCGGCCACACCCGCCTGCCCCGATACGTGCGCGGTCGCACCGGCAGCGTCGAGATGGTGCACAGACCGGAGGTCCTCCCCGACTCCCACGCCCACTTCGAGGGCGAGAACGCCCAGCACCTCTATGCGGTGCGCTTCGACTCCCGCGACGTGTGGGGCGCCGACGCCGAGCCCTTCGCCCTCCACGTCGACCTCTTCGAGCAGTACCTGGAGCCTGCCCAGTGAGCGCTGAGAACCCGAGCCGCCCCTCCCCCGCCCTGCGCACCGAGGCGATGGAGGCGCTCCTGGTGGAGCGCCAGCTCGTCGACCCCAAGACGATCGACGGCTTCATCAGGAACTACGAGGAGTCGGTGGGCCCGCTCAACGGCGCCCGTGTGGTGGCCAGGGCGTGGACCGATCCGGAGTACCGCGAGCGGCTGCTCGCCGACGGCACCGCGGCGATCGCGGAGCTCGGCTACAAGGGGCCGCAGGGAGAGCAGATCGTGGCGGTGGAGAACACCCCGTCGGTGCACCACCTGGTGGTCTGCACCCTCTGCTCCTGCTACCCCTGGCCGGTGCTGGGGCTTCCGCCCTCCTGGTACAAGGATCCGGCCTACCGCTCCCGCGCGGTGCGCGAGCCGAGAGCCCTGCTCGCCGAGATGGGGCTCGAGCTCGGTGACGAGGTCGATGTGCGGGTCTGGGACAGCAGCGCCGAGGTGCGCTACATGGTGCTGCCGGAGCGGCCCGCGGGCACCGACGACCTCTCCGAGGAGCAGCTGGCGGCGCTGGTGACCCGCGACGCCATGGTGGGCATCGCCAGGGCAGAGGTCCCGGTCACATCGTGAGCGGCGCCGGCACCCCGCTGCGCGAGCTCGACGTCAGCGGCGCGGCCGCCCCGCCGCGCCGCAACGGCGAGCTGGTGTTCTCGGAGCCCTGGCAGAGCCGCGCCTTCGGGCTGGTGATGGCGCTCTGCGACGCCGGCCACCTCGGATGGGAGGAGTTCCGGCAGGAGCTGATCGCCGCCGTCGCCGCCTGGGAGGCGGAGCACCCCACCGGCCAGGGCTACGACTACTGGCGGTGCTGGGTCGCGGCCCTGGAGCAGGCCGCCGGCGGCAGGCGCCTGCTCGGCACCGACGAGATCGACGCCCGCGCCGGCTGGATCCTGTCCACCGCGAACGACGGCGGCCACCACGGCCATCCCCACGGTCACTGACCGCACGGGTCAGCCGGCGTCGAGCGCGGCCAGCGCCTCCAGGAAGCAGCCCATCGGGGCCACCGCCACCCCCGCGCCGATCTGGCCGACCCCGGCGGAGGCGTGGAGGATGCCGGTGGTGATGCGCGGGGTGACGCCGGTCTCGACCACCCGGCGCACGTCGACGCCGACCGGAGTGCCCCGGAACCCCGCCGGGGGCAGCCGGAAGCGGGTGCTCCGCCCCACGCAGATGCGGTCCATGGCCTCGGTGGCGGCGAGCGCGTCGGCCATGGTGCCGCCCAGGAAGGCGGCCACCGAGGGCGAGCCCGCCGCCGCCGCCCCGCCCAGCCCCACCAGCTCGAGCACGGCGCTGTCGCCGATGTCGGGCGCGCCCGCCTCGGGGCCGTGGCCGGCGTGGTAGAGGGCGTGCTCGATGGGGGGCGCCGGCGCGGTGAACCACCGGTCGCACCCGGCCAGCCGGATGCCGAAGGTGGTGCCGTTGCGGGCCATCGAGGTGACCACGCTCGACCCCTCCACCCGGGCCGCCCACTCGGTGAGCGAGCGGGCGGCGGCCATCGCCAGGTTGAGGACGAAGAGGTGGTTCCGGGAGAGGAAATCGGCCACCATGACCCGCTTCCGTCCCTCGACGGCGGCGAGGTGGGGCAGGAGCTGGCGGATCAGCAGGTTGGTGGTCGCCTGGACGCGGATGTGGACGTCGTCGCCCATCTGCAGTCCCTGGCCGGCGAGCGAGGCGAGGTCGACCGGGCCGCCGCGACGCACCACCTCGGCGAGCACCGGGCCGATCACGTCGCGCACCAGGCGCAGCCGCTCGATCGCCGCCGGGGTGTCCATCCCGAACCAGGGGGCCTCGCCCGGGCCCTGGTTCACCGGCGAGAAGGCGCGGGTGCCGCCCTGCGGGGTCTCGACCACCTGGAGCGGTGAGGAGGGCCCGATCGCCGTGGCCATCGGGACCACCACGCGGTGGTGGTTGGCGGCCTCGAGCCGCACCTCGCCACGCGCGACCAGGGGGTCGACGGCGGCGGGATCGCTCGCCCATCCCTCCACCACCACCGCCGCCCGCACCGAGCGGCGGAGCGGGTCGCACATCTCCTCCCAGGCGATCGGCGGCCCGCAGTGGAGCACGGTGCGCTCGCCGAGACCGGGCAGCGCCGCCGACACCGCCTCGACGCCGGTGAGCGCCGGCACCCCCTCGTCGAGCCGGCGCACCACCTCGGCGTTGGCGGCGTCGACCGCGGCGGCACGCGGACCGAAGAGCCGGCGGAGCATGGCGACGGCGTCGAGGTCGCCACCGGCCGGGATGCGCCAGTCGACCTGGACCACCGGCCGCCCCTGCTGCCGCACCGCCTCGGCGAGCAGGCCGAGACCGACGTTCACCACCCCCACCTGCGATGGGAGATCGACCCGCGGGAGCGGGGATGCGGCGCCGGCGCCCGGCTGCTCCTCCACCCGGCTACATCGGCCGCAGCGCCATCCACACCGCGTCGGCCGGCTCGGCGGTGGGATTGCACCAGCGGTGGGGACGGTCGGTGCGGAAGTGCAGCGCGTCACCGGCCTCGAGGTGGTGGGTCACGCCGTCGACCTCGAAGTCGAGCGCGCCGCGGACCACGTAGACCAGCTCCTCGCCGGGGTGCTCCATCGCCTTGCGACCGCTGTCGGCCTGGGGGCTCACCGTTGCGGCCGCGCCGGCCATGAAGAAGCGGCCGTAGGCGCCCGAGATGCTGCGCAGCTCCAGCCCGCTCTTCGACGTGTACACCGGTCGGCCCTGGTCGGCGGCGGT
Source organism: Chloroflexota bacterium (assembly GCA_034666485.1). Lineage (GTDB taxonomy): Bacteria > Chloroflexota > Dormibacteria > Aeolococcales > Aeolococcaceae > CF-96. The sequence continues at coordinate 485 of JAXDLS010000374.1, read as the reverse complement.
GTACACCACCGGGCGGTCGATCACCGACTCCTCGTCGACGAAGTAGGACACGGGACGGTTGAGCGCGTTCGCCAGCTTCATCAGGGTGGCGATGGTGGGCACCATGCCGCTGCGCTCCAGCTTGTGGATCGCCGCCGCCGAGACGTCGGAGCGCTCGGCGAGCTGCTGCAGCGAGAGCCCCTTCTGCTGCCGCAGCTCACGGATCTTGGGCCCCAGGCTGCCGATGATCCGCCCCAGTTCGTTCTCGGCCGTGGACGGGGGGGTGCTGTCGGGGGGAGGGTCCGCCGCCTGGACGCGGGCACGGGTCGACCGCTCCTTCATCTGCTCTCGCTGCCTCCTGCGCTGAGTTCGCCGTTGCGGGCGCGGGGCACCTTGACGCACCGCACGACCGAGTTATATAAGGGACGCGCCGTTCATTATCGTAAATCGGCCGATCACATAGGTGGACATCTCGTGCCGACCAGGATCGTCGTGGTGGGCGGTGG
>JAXDLS010000373.1:0-5457 GCA_034666485.1 Chloroflexota bacterium | reverse complement strand
ACCCAGCGCAGCCGCATCACCGCCAGGAACACCAGCGGGATCGCGGGCAGGAAGATGAACGTCTCCTCGTGGGAGAAGTACATCAGCACCATGAAGACCCCGGCGGCGGCGATGGTGCGGGTGCGCGGGTTCTGCAGCGCCCGGGCGAAGAACACCACGAACAGGATGGCGAAGAACTGCGCCTGCTGGTACATGCGCACGTCGCGCGACCAGAGCAGCTCCATCGGCGCGGTGGCGAAGAGCAGCGTCGCCGCCACCAGGAGCAGCGAGCGGCGCCTGATCACCATCGGAAGGAGGAGCAGCCCGAAGGCGAGGATGGTGGCCACGTACCAGAACACGCTGGGGAGGCGCAGCGGGGTGGCGGTGTCGCCGGTGATCGCGCCGACCACGGCGAGCAGCAGGCTGTAGAGCTCGCCCTTGAAGTAGAGCAGCCCGGAGGGCAGCGTGGGCAGGAGATGGGAGCGGACCCCCTGGGCGGCGAGCAGGCTGGCCAGCTCGTCCTGCCACAGCGGCTCGTAGCCGATGCGGTAGGCGGCGGCGCCCCCGCAGACCAGGGCGATCATCCCCACCGCGGCGACCTCCCAGCTCCGCAGCGACACGGGCAGCCGGGACAGGGGCGGCCAGGTGCGGGGAGGCGACAGGTGGCGGAGCCGCGTCCAGGCGGCCTCCACCCGGGCGTCGAGCCCCTCGGTCGCGCCGGTGACCACCAGGGCGCTGACGACCTTGCCCGCGAACACCGTCCCCAGCAGCACGAGCAGCACCCAGGGCACGTGGGGGAAGGGGGCGAGCACGTCGCGCATGCGGGCGAACTGCTCGGTGGCGGCGATCGCCACGGCGCCGGGCAGGTGGCCGATGGCGTCGGTGAGCAGGGCGCGGCTGAAGGGGACGCGACCGGCCAGCGAGACCATGCCGGCGACCAGCAGCCAGAGCGCGAGGGTGCCACCCAGGGTGGCGAAGCGGTCCGCATAGACCACCGAGGGGGGCGTGTCGACCTTGCTCACGCCGATCACGCGCTTGGCCAGCCCCTGTGGCCAGGCGAGGCCGGTGTCGCCGACGGTGAACGCCTTGGTCGGCCCCGGCTGGGTGAGCGCACTGCCGAACGGATAGGTCACCGCCGACCACCGGATCCGGTTGCTGGCCACGGTCACGGTGCCGCCGCTGGTCTGGATGGTGCCGTCGACGTAGAGCGTGGCCACCGGGCTGGCGGTGACGTGGAAGGCCAGCACGTTGACGCCGGGGTGGAAGAACTGGCCGAGGTTGAAGAGGTTGAGGACCTCGGCGGGGACCCCCTTGCCGGTGACCGCGGGCTGGCTGCGATAGGTGAGCAGGTCGCCGTTCAGGTAGATCCCGTAGGGGCCGGACGCGGCCACCCTCAGCCAGCCGTCGCTGGGCTGGCCGGGAAGGTTGACGGCCACGCTGGCGGCCAGCTCCTTGCTCGGAGGGTCGGCGCGGATCACCTCGGCGCTGAGCGAGGGGTCGTGGCTGATGGCGTCGAGGGGCTGCTCCATCACCGGCTCGGGCACCGAGGCGTGGGCGGCGGTCCGCACCGTCGCCGACGCCACCGCCGCGGGCCAGGCGCTGGCGTCGTACTTGACGCTGAAGAACGGTGCCACGTGGAGGCTGCCCCGCGGCTTCACCAGGGCGACGTTGGAGGTGGCCCGCCACCCCGGCGAGGAGGTGGTGATGTCGGTCACCCTGCCGCCGCTGACCAGCACCAGCCGGGCCCGCACCGAGGCGGTGCCGCCGTCGCCGTTGCTGATGCCGAGGGCGATGGTGTTCTGGCCCGCGGTGAGCCAGCGGGTGAGGTCGACGGCGTGCGCCTTGGCCGGCACTCCGGACTTGGTGTCGCTGGCGTCGCTGTCGACGCGACGGCCGTTGACGTAGGCGTCGTACCACTGGTTGGCGTCCACCCAGAGGGTGGAGCTGCTGGGCACCGCCTGCAGGGGCAGGTCGAGATGGAAGTAGGAGCGCGAGGCGCCGCTGCTCGCCTGGATCCACCTGGCCCCCTTGAAGTCGACCGCGTACATGTGGGCGGCACCGCGGTGGAAGACCTCGGTGCGGAAGCTGCCCAGCCACCAGCCGGTGGCGGCGACGATGAGGAAGGCGGCCACCAGCTTCAGGCGCATCAGTGCTTCCTCGGCTCGGAGACGTAGAGGCCGGCGGCCAGGCTGCGCGCCAGCGAGTTGTTGAACTCGGTGTCGAGGGTGATGGCGGTGAGCAGGTGGGTCCGGGCGTCGGCGAGGCGTCCCATCGACCGCTCGCTCAGCGAGATGTACGTGTAGGCCGAGGAGCGCACGTTCGGGTCGTTGGTCAGCTGGATGGTGCGCAGCAGCTGGCCGATCGCGTGGTCGAAGTCGCCGCCCGCGTAGAGGATGCGGCCGAGCGCGTAGTGGGCCGCGGGGAGGTCGCCGTAGGGCTGGGAGACGATCGCCTGCATCAGGCCGCGGTCCTGGCTGATCAGGGCCGCCTTGCGCGCCTGGGAGATCAGCTCCTGGACGATCACGGGATTCTCGGGCGCCTTCTGCGCCGCCAGCTGCAGGTCGGCGAGCTGGTCGACGGTGTCGTTCTGGGTGCCGAGCGCCTTGGCCTGGGCGTAGAGGGCGAGCGACGAGCCGCTGTCACCGGAGGCGCCGAGGGCGCGGCCCAGGCCGAACTCGAAGTTGGCGTTGAAGCGCAGCAGCGGGTTGAGGCGCTGCGCGTAGTCGAAGAGCTGGGTGGCGCGGCTGTACTCGCCGGCCTGCGAGGCCTGCTCCGCCGAGGTGGCGATGTAGTTGGCGAAGCCGCCGCGGCCGAGGAGGATGCCGAGCGCCACGCCCGTGGCCAGCGCGCCCCAGCGCAGGCGGCGGTCCGAGCCCAGCCCGCGCACCAGCGCGCCCAGCCCGAAGGCCAGGATCAGCAGGCCGCCGAGCAGGCTCATCACCCACCCCGGCCGCAGGTCGGTGGCGATGGCCCGGGTGCTGCCGCCGATCGGGTAGAGGAGCACCGAGGTCGGGCCGCTGCGGGGGATGCTGTAGCCCAGCTGGGAGGTGATGGAGCGCATCTCGGCGTTCTGCTGGTTGATGTGCTGCACCAGCTGGAAGTCGCTGACCGCCGACTGGAGGACGAAGAGCAGGGGCAGCAGCATCATCACCGCGCCGCACACCGCCAGGGCGGCGGTCGCCCGCCCCCGGGCGCGGACCAGCAGGGTCGCCCCCACCACCAGCGCCACCGCGGTGAGGCTGCCGTAGGACATCAGCCGCGAGTCGGGCATGCCCGCCGCCACCACCCGGAGGTCGACGGCGTGCCGCTCGGTCTCCAGGGCGACACCCAGCCACGGGTAGTTCAGCCCCAGGAGGCCGAGCACCAGCCCGATGGCGGGGACCAGCACGGGCAGGCGCCGGAGCAGCCCCCGTGGCTCGCCGGCCCGTCCGGGCCCCAGGCGCGGGGTGCCGTCCCCCGCTCCGACGCCGGGACGCACCGGGGTGGCGATGGTCATCTAGCCCTGCTGGGTCTGCACGATGCGGATGGGATCACCTTCTCCGAAGGGCTGGCTGCTCGAGATCACGCAGACCAGGTCGCCGGCCTTCAGCCCCTGGAGAACCTCGACGTAGGTGCCGTCGGAGACGCCGATCTCGACGTGCTGGCGGTGGACCACCTGGCCCTCGACCAGGTACACGGTCGGGTCCTGGTCGAGGTTGAGCACCGCGTTCCGCGAGATCACCACCGCGCTCGCGTGGTCGACGGTGAGCCGCACGTAGGCCTTGAGTCCGGGCACCACCCGCTTGTCGGGGGTGTTCGGGGCGTCGATCGAGACCTGGAAGGTCTGGCCGTTGGGATCGGCGCCGGCCGCGATCAGCACCACCCGACCCTGCAGGCCGACGCCGGTCAGGTTGGTCAGGGTGATGTCGGCGGGGGCGCCCTCCTTGATGGACTGGCGGTCGGCGATGGGCAGGTTCGCGCTCACCGAGATGTGGGAGAGGTCGAGCACGGTGAGCAGCACCTGGCCGGGCGAGGCGTAGGCGCCGGGCTGGATGCTGACGTTGCCGATCACCCCGTCGATGGGCGAGAGGATCTGGCTGGCCTTCCCCTGGGCGATGTCGATCTGCTGCTGCACGATCGCCTGCTGCCCCTGGTAGCTGTTGATCTGCTCGGCGAGGCCGGTGGCGGTGGCACTGTCACCGTGCGCCGAGGCCAGCTTCATCCGCTCGGTGGCGGCGTCGATCTGCGAGGCGAGGAGCTGCAGCTTGGCGTTGAGCTGGATGGCCTGCGTCTGGAAGGGAGTCGCGTCGAGGGAGATCAGCGGCTGGCCGCGGCGCACCTCGACGCCGGGGCGGACGCCCACGTCGGTGACCAGGTCGCGGAAGTCGACGCTGACCGGGATGGTGATCCCGGCGGCGGTGGTCCCCGCCCCGCCCGGATGATCGGACACGGTGCGGGCGCCGGCCTTGTAGACGACGGCGTCGTGGACCGAGGGGCTGCCGCAACCTGCCAGTGCGCCGGCGAGGGCGAGCATGACTCCGGCCGTCGCGGGCACACGGAGGCGGGTGGTTCTCATTGGTCTCCCCGAGAGTGGTGGCCCCGATGGGTCCAGTGATGCAACGCGGGGGGCCGAGAAATCCTGCCCCGTCGCGGGGTGGGCCCCCGGGAGCGACGGTTTTCCCCGCCGGGTTCGTTGTGCAGATGGGCCAAGAGTCCGGCCGGCGCGGCCGCGAGCCGTATCGTCGTAGGAGTTTGAACTGGTGGACGTGTCACCATGAGCGCTGTGCAACCGCCGCTGGACGCCGCTGATCAGGATCCGACCCTGGACGACCAGGGCCGAGTGATCGACCTGCCGGCAGGCGCATTGTCCTCCACGCGGCGGACCGCTCGTGGACGCACCCCCCGCTCCTCCCGCAGCAGCCGTCCCCCGGCGAGCGCCGACCTCGGCGCTGCCCTCGAGGCCTCGCTCGCCGACGTGACCGCCGCCGCCGAGCGGCTGTCCGGCGGGGACGGCGCGCCCCGCCCCCGGACGGCGGCCCCGCGGGCACCCCGTCCCGTCTCCTCCCGGCCGGCCCCCGCGAACGGCTCGTCGCCCGCCGCGCCCCAGCCCCGGCCCCGCGCCGTGCCCCGGCAGCCCGCCTGGCAGCCGGTGCCCTGGTCGGAGGCCTCGGCCCGCGCCGCCCGGCCGGCACCGGCCCGCCCGGCGCAGCCGGTCACCCCGCCGCAGCCGGTCGCTCCGCAGCAGCCCCGCGCGGCGGCGCCTCCCCGGCCGGCCCCGGTGCGGCCCGCGCCGCGGCGGCCCGAGTCGCCGGTGCGGACCGCGATCACCCTCCCCTTCCCCGTCCAGCACACCCGGCCCGATGCCGAGGAGCCGGCGCGGCTGCGCGGCCTCGACGCGGAGGACACCGCGCCCGTGCGGACGGTGCCCGGCTGGCTGCTCGTGGTGATGGTGGTGGTGGCCACGGTGGTCGCCGCCCTGGCCGCCTACCTGCTGCTGCG
>JAXDLS010000372.1:0-5442 GCA_034666485.1 Chloroflexota bacterium | reverse complement strand
AACGCGCCTCGCCGCTCACCGGGAGGAGGCCTCCGCGCCCGCCGTGGCCGGCCGCAGGCAGCCCACGGGGTGCTGGCAGGCGTGCTGCGGGCTGGGCGGGGGCGCAGCCGACACGTCGGCGCCGCGGCGCACCGTGAGCAGCGCCACCACGCCGCCGGCGGCGCAGACCAGGGCGGCGATCAGCATGGCGCGCCCGTAGGCGGCGGTGTACTCGGGGCTCCCCAACCGGGTTGTGGCCAGCCCGGACAGCAACGGCAGCACCGCCACGGCGAGCAGGCCGGCGACCCGGGCCACCGCGTTGTTCACCGCCGAGGCGACGCCGGCGTGGCGCTCCTCCACGGCGCCGAGCACCGCGGCGGTGAGCGGGGCCACCGTGAGGGAGAGGCCGAGGCCCAGCACCACCATCCCGGGGAGCACGTCGCGCAGGTAGCCGGCGTGGGGGCCGATGCCGCCGAGGAGCAGCAGGCCGAGGGCGGCCACCAGCGGGCCCACGCTCATCGGCAGGCGGGGGCCGATGCGCTGGGCGAGGGCGCCGGTGCGCGCGGAGAGCAGCAGCATCAGCGCGGTGAGGGGGAGGAGCGAGGCCCCGGCGGTCACCGGCGACCAGCCGGCCACCTCCTGGAGCTGGAGCACGATCAGGAAGATCGCGGCGCCCAGGCCGCCGTAGACGGCGAAGGTGACGAGGTTGGCGCCGGTGAACTGGGGGTCGCGGAAGAGCGACAGCGGCAGCATCGGCTGCCGCGCCCGCAGCTCGGTGGCGAGGAACCCGGCCAGGGCGAGCACGCCGGCGACCCCGGCGGCGATCACCCCCGCGCGGTCGCCCGACGCCGGCGCCTCGATGAGCGCGTAGACGACGCCGCCCAGGCCGGCGACGGCGAGCACGGCCCCGGCCACGTCGGGGCGGCCCGACGCCTCCGCGTCCGCGGTCTCGGGGACGTGGCGCAGCGCCGCCCAGGCGGTGAACGCCGCGACCGGCACGTTGAGCAGGAAGATCAGCCGCCAGGACACCGCGGCCACCAGCCACCCGCCCGCCAGCGGGCCCACTGCCGAGGCCAGGCCCTGGGTGCCCGACCAGGCGCCGATGGCGCGGCCGCGGTCCTCGGGCCGGAGGCTGGCGGTGATGATCGCCAGGCTCTCCGGGGTGAGCAGCGCGCCGCCGGCGCCCTGGAGCACCCGCGCCGCCACCAGCAGGCCGATCGAGGGGGCGAGCGCGCAGAGCAGCGAGGCGGCGGTGAACACCGCCAGGCCGGTCACCAGCATCCGGCGGCGGCCGTAGCGGTCACCGAGCGAACCGCCGAGGAGCAGCAGCGAGCCCAGCGCCAGGGTGTAGCCGTTGACCGTCCACTGCAGCCCGGCGAACCCGGCGTGGAGGTCACGGCCGATCGCCGGCAGGGCGACGTTCACCACGGTGGCGTCGAGCGAGGCCACCGCCGAGGCGAGGATCGCGACCGACAGCACCCACCGCCCCCAGGGGCTGTCGTAGGCGATGCGGGCGTCGGCCGACGGTGCGGCGGAGGGGGGTGCGGCGCTCATCGGCCGGGCCATCCTGCCACAGGCGCACCGCCGCCACGCCGTGCCGGCCGGGCGGGCACGCTCCCGATCTGGGCTATGCTGATGCCTCGACCGGCAGGTGGGGCCGCCGCTGGGTGGAGGGGCTGCGTGACCGGAAAGGGGGGTCGTCCGAGGTGAGCCGCGGTGGCCGCGCGCGCGTCGAGGCCGGCGTCACACCGGGCAGCTGGGCCCTCCCCCTCACCGTGCTGGTGGTGGGCATGTTCATGTCCATCCTCGACACGGACATCGTCAACGTCGCCGTGCCCACCATGCAGCGCGACTTCGGCGCCACCACCGACCAGGTGCAGTGGGTGGCCACGATCTACACGCTGATGCTGGGCATCGTGGTCCCGGCGAGCGGCTGGCTGGGCGACCGCTACGGCCTCGACCGCATCTACACCGTCGCCCTGGTCGCCTTCGCCGCGGGGTCGGCGCTCTGCGGGGTGGCCTGGAGCCTGAACAGCCTGCTCTTCTTCCGCGTCGTCCAGGCCGTCGGCGGCGGCCTGATGCCGGCGGTGTCGATGGCGATGCTCTACAAGATCGTGCCGCCCCAGAAGCTCGGGGTCGCCATGGGCCTGTTCGGCCTGGGCGTGCTCTTCGCGCCCACCGTCGGGCCCACCATCGGCGGATACCTGGTCGAGTACGTGAACTGGCGGCTCATCTTCTACATCAACGTGCCCATCGGCGCGCTCGGACTGGTGGCCGCGCTGATGGTGCTGCCCCGCTTCCCCACCGTCGCGGGACAGCGCTTCGACCTCGGCGGCTTCCTCACCGTCTCGACCGGCCTCTTCGCGCTGCTGCTCGCCCTCTCCAAGGGCGCCGACTGGGGCTGGACCTCCTATCGCATCCTCGGTCTGGCCGCGCTCGGCGTGCTCAGCCTCGCCGCCTTCGTGGTCGTCGAGCTCTCCGTCGCCGAGCCGCTGCTCGACGTCCACGTCTTCCGCTACTGGAACTTCAGCCTCTCGCTGATCCTCATCTCGGTGCTCTTCGCCGGCCTCTTCGGGCTGTACTTCTACATCCCCCTGTTCCTCCAGGAGGGCGAGGGGCTGGGCGCCCTGCAGGCGGGCCTGCTGCTGCTGCTTCCGGCCCTGCTCACCGGCCTCACCATGCCCGTCTCGGGGAAGATCTACGACCGGATCGGGGCCCGCTGGCCGGCGGCGGTCGGCTGCCTGGTGGTCGCGTACGGCACCTACCTGATGCGCAACGTCACCCCCGACACCCCGCGAGGCGTGCTCGTCCTGTGGATGTGCGTCCGCAACCTCGGCATGGGCATCGCGTTCATGCCGATCATGACCAGTTCCATGGCGGGGATCCCCACCGCCGAGGTCAACCGGGCGAGCGCGGTCAACAACATCGTCCAGCGGGTCGCCTCGGCCTTCGGGCTGGCGGTGATGACCTCGGTGCTCACCGTCCAGATGGCGCAGCAGTTCTCCAGCCGGGCGTCGCTGAGCGTGGCCGGCGCCGCCGCCGACCCCCACCTCAGCGGCGGCGGCATGCTCGGCTGGCGGGGGACGGTGCAGACCGCCGCCTTCGGGGGCGCCCTCGGCGACCTCTTCCTGCTCACCGCCGGGATCACCGCCCTCTGCGCGGTGATGGCGCTGATGCTCCCCGCCAGGCCGGTCGCCGGCGCCGGGGCGATGGTGGAGGGGGGGCCGGTGCCGCCCCCGCAGGCGGTCGAGGCGCTCACCGCGGTGGCCGAGCCACCGCCGGCGCCGCGCCGCCGCAGCACGCGGCGCGCGCCCTCCGCGCCACCGGTGGCCGCCGCGGTGGGCACCCCGGAGAGCTCTCTGTCCTAGCCGGCGCGGGACGAGGCGGGGCCGGAGCTCTCCGCGTGCGGCACGGCTGCGCCCGGGATGCGGTGAGGCTGCGGTGTCCTCCTAGCCTGCGTGGCGGTGGCCGGCGTGTCACCACCACATGGTCGGGAGACGAAGGAGGGACGACATGACCAGCAGCTCGTTCGGGACCGAGCTCGCCACCATGCAGGCGGCGGCGGGACACGTGCGCGAGGTGAACGCGCAGGTGCAGAGCCTGCTGTCGAACATGCTGCAGCGGCTCGAGGCCCTGTACGCGACCTGGAAGGGTGAGGGGGCGACCAGCTTCCACAGCCTGAAGCAGCGCTGGCTCGACGACGCGCAGAAGCTCAACCAGTCGCTGATGCGCGTCAGCGAGGCGATCGACAGGAACCGGACGCAGTACATGCAGTCCGAGGAAGCGGCGAAGACCGGCTTCGGCAACGTCGCCGGCAGCCTGTGACCCCAGCGAGGAGATGAGATGAGCCAGATCCTTGTCACCTTCGACAGCATCGGCCAGGCGGCCTCCGACTGCGACAACATCAACAACCAGTTCCGCAGCCAGCTCTCCGACCTCAAGTCGTACCTGGCGCCGATGGTCGCCACCTGGACCGGGCGCGCGTCCGAGGACTACCAGGTGCTGCAGAAGCAGTGGGACACCAGCGCGGACGACCTCTCCACGATCCTCCAGCAGATCGCCCAGGCGCTGCGCATCGCCCAGGACAACTACACCCAGACCGAGCAGTCCAACGCCAGCGTGTGGTCTGGCTGACCGGGGATGGTCCGATGACCCAGAGCTCGTATTCGCTCACCGGCGAGGCGCTCGCCGCCCTCGCCGCCGCCTTCACCGACCAGGGGGACACGCTGTCCACGGTGCTGAGCGGGACGGCCGTCGCCGCGGACGCGGCGTCGGCCGTGGTCTCGATGGAGGAGGCGTGGGGCTTCGCGGGCACGTTCGTGGAGCAGCGCGCCGCCTACCTGGTGCCCGCGGAGGCGGCGAGGGCCTCACTGGAGGTCCTCGCCGGCGTCTTCCGCAACATCGGCCAGGCGATCACCGACCTGGCCCTGAGATATCAGGCCGCGGAGAGCGGGGCGGGCGCCGGCTTCACCCAGGTCGGTCAGAACCTCACCGCGGGAGGGGGATAGAACCATGGCGCTCGACGCGTTCGTCAATGCGGTCCTTCCCGCGGGCGACCCCATCTGCTTCGGGCTGGAGTCGGGGGCGTGGGCCGCCATCGGCACCGCGGTGCTCGACGCCAAGTCCGCGCTCGACGCCGCGGTCCAGCAGGCGTCCGCCGGCTGGACCGGTGACGCCGCGACCGCCTTCGAGAGCTGGTGGCAGACCCGCAGCCAGCCCATGCAGGCGCTCGGCGCCGCCTGCGACACGCTCGCCGGCCTGCTCGGCGCGACCGTGGCCGCGGTCACCGCCGCCGACGTGGGGTGGGTGGCGGCGGCGGCGTCGGTGGCGACCGACGCGCCGGAGATCGGCGCCGCCGGACCGGAGTCGTTCGCGGGGGGCCCCGCGGCGGTCGCGGGATTCATCCAGGGGTGCTTCGCCCCGCTCATCGCCGCGGCCGCGGCCCTACTCCAGCCGGAGATCGTGGCCGCGCTCGAGGCGGAGGCGCTCGTCTGCCAGGCGGCGGCCACGGGGGTCGTCGTGGCCGTCGAGACGACGATCGCCTCGACCGCGGCGGCGGCCATCACCGTGGCCGGGCTCGCGGCCGGCCTGGCCACCGCGCTGGTCGTGGACCCCGGGAAGCTCGTCCCGCAGGCGACGACCGGCCAGACGCTCGTCAGCGTCGGCATTCCGGTGGCGACCGGGACGATCGCCGTGGGGTTGAAGGCCGGGAGCACGGTGCTCGCATACCGGGAGGCCGCGGCGGCCGCGAGGGCCGCCGGGTCGACCTCGTCGAGCACGGGGATGATGCAGGCGGCGAGCCCCGCGCAGATCCAGGACATCGTCGGCCAGACCAGGATCGGGCAGGTCGCGCGGCGGGTCGCGCCCGCGGTCGACGCGCTGAAGGGCGCGTCCGGTCACGCCGGAACGGCCGCCGACGTCGCCAGCCTGGCGTGGGCGGGCGGCCACCTGGCCGCGTCGAAG
>JAXDLS010000371.1:0-3052 GCA_034666485.1 Chloroflexota bacterium | reverse complement strand
TCCCTGCCTGCGCTACGACGAGACCCCGCCCGCCACCAAGTCGGTCGCCGGCAGCAACGTCGCGGCGCTCAACGTGGGCTGGCAGGACGGCGTCGCCGTGGTCACCTGCGCCGTCGACAACCTGGTCAAGGGCGCGGGGGGCCAGGGCATCCAGGCGCTGAACCTGCGCTTCGGCTTCGAGGAGACGGCGGGGCTGCCGCTGCATCCCCGGTGGCCGTGAGCCCGGCGGTGGCCGGCGACGGCCGGGCCACCGGGGTCTGCGCCCCCTCCGGCTTCGTCGCCGGCGCGGCCGCGGCGGACAACCGCGACCACCGCGGCGACGGCCGGCTCGACGTGGCCATCGTGCGCAGCCAGCGCCCCTGCCAGGCGGCCGGGGTCTTCACCCGCAACCGGGTCAAGGCCGCGCCGGTGGTGATCTCCCAGCTGACCCTGCGCCAGGGACGCGTGCAGGCGGTGCTCTTCAACTCCGGCAACGCCAACGCCTGCACCGGGGTCCAGGGCTTCCGCGACGCGCTGGCGATGTGCAAGGCGGCGGGCGACGCCTGCGACCTCGACCCCGCGCAGGTCCTGGTGTGCAGCACCGGGGTGATCGGCCGTCCGATGCCGATGCCCAGGGTGCTGGGAGGGGTGCGTGCCGCCGCCGCGGCGCTGGGGCCCGATGCGGGCGACGGCGTCGCGCGGGCGATCATGACCACCGACACCAGGCCCAAGCAGGCGGTGCGCCGGGTGGAGATCAACGGCCGCTCGGTGGTGGTCGGCGGCATGGCCAAGGGATCGGGAATGATCCACCCCGACATGGCCACGCTCCTCGCCCTGGTGACCACCGACGCCCCGGTGGCCGACGGCGTGCTCCAGCCGCTGCTCCGCCGGGTCACCGACCAGACCTTCAACTGCGTCACCATCGACGGCGACACCTCGACCAACGACACCCTGCTGATGCTCGCCAACGGTGCCGCCGGCGGCGAGCCGGTCAGCGAGGACGGCGGCGGGCTGGCCGCGCTCGAGACCGCGGTGCTCGAGGTCTGCGACGAGCTCGCCGAGATGATCGCCGCCGACGGCGAGGGGGCGACCCGCCACTTCCGCGTCGAGGTGCGTGGCGCCACCGGCGTCGAGCAGGCGCGTCTCGCCGCCCGTACCGTGGCCGGCAGCCCGCTGGTGAAGACCGCGATCCACGGGTGCGACCCCAACTGGGGACGCATCGTCGCCGCGGTCGGCCGCAGCGGCGCGGAGTTCGTGCTCGACCGCTGCCGGGTGGCGATCGGGGGCGTCGCCGTCTTCGAGGCGGGCGCGCCCGTCGACGCCGACCTCGATGCGATCCGCCGCATCTTCGCCGCCCCCCGCGTCGACCTCGACATCGACCTCGGCGCCGGCGAGGCGGTGGGGCATGCCTGGGGCTGCGACCTGAGCGACGGCTACGTGCGCATCAACGCCGACTACACCACTTAGCGGAGCTGCCCAATGACCCTGGAGACCATGGACGAACGGATCCGCCGCGCCGAGGTGCTGGTCGAGGCGCTGCCCTTCATCCGCAGCTTCGCGGGCCAGACCGTGGTGGTGAAGCTCGGGGGCGCGGCGATCGAGAGCGGCGATACCGAGCCGGTGCTCCAGGACGTCGTGCTGCTGCGCTTCGTCGGGCTGCGGCCGGTGCTGGTGCACGGCGGCGGGCCGGAGATCAGCGCGTGGCAGCGGCGGATGGGGATGGAGGCGCGCTTCGTCAACGGGCTGCGGGTCACCGACGCCCAGACCATGGAGATCGCGAAGATGGTGCTCACCGGGAAGGTCGGCCCGGATCTGGTCGCCGGCATCCACCGCCTCGGCGGCCGCGCCATCGGGCTCAGCGGCGAGGACGGTCCCACCCTGCTGGTGCGCCCCCGTCCACCCGAGGCGGGCGAGGACCTCGGCTTCGTGGGCGACATCGCCCAGGTCAACCCCGAGCCGATCGAGTCCATCCTCGACCAGGGCCGCATCCCCGTGGTCGCCTCCATCGGGCTCGGCTACGACGGCCAGGCCTACAACGTCAACGCCGACTCCGTCGCCGCCGAGCTGGCGGTGGCGCTGCGCGCCTCCAAGCTGCTGCTGATCACCGACATCGACGGCATCCACGACGCCGACGGCAGCCTGATCAGCGAGCTCGACCCGGGGCGGGCGCGCCGCCTCATCGCCGCCGGGACCATCACCGGGGGGATGATCCCCAAGGTGCTGGCCGCGTTTCGCGCCCTCGAGGGCGGCGGTGCCGCCCACATCATCGACGGCCGGGTGCCCCACTCGCTGCTGCTCGAGCTGCTCACCGCGTCCGGGGTGGGCACGATGCTGCACCAGGAAGGCGGCGACGACACCCCGGAGGCGGCGTGAGCGTGCTCCCCACCCCCCTGGACGCCCTCCGCGAGCTCGAGTCGCGGTACGTGATGGGCACCTACGCGCGCCAGCCGCTGGCGCTGGTGCGTGGCGAGGGGGTGCGGGTGTGGGATTCGGAGGGCAACGAGTACCTGGACATGGTCGGAGGCATCGCCGTCAACGTGCTCGGCCACGCCCCCGCGGCGGTGCGCGCGGCCCTGGAGCGGCAGGCGTCGCTGCTGCTCCACGTCAGCAACCTCTACTACACCGAGCCGATGGTCGAGGCGGCGCGGCGGCTGGTGGAGACGGCCTTCCCGGCGCGCGTCTTCTTCTGCAACAGCGGCGCCGAGGCGAACGAGGGGGCGATCAAGATCGCGCGGAAGTGGGGGCAGCGGCACCGTGACGGCGCCTACCGCATCGTCTGCGTGCGCAACGCCTTCCACGGGCGCACCCTGGCCACCCTGGCGGCCACCGGCAACCCGCGCTACATGGCCCCGTTCCTGCCCATGCCCGACGGCTTCGCGCACGTCGACTTCGACGACGCCGAGGCGGTCGCCGCCGTCGTCGACGAGCGCACCGTGGCGGTGATGCTCGAACCGGTGCAGGGCGAGAGCGGCATCAACCCGGTGCGCGACGAGACCCTGCGGGCGCTGCGCACGCTCTGCGACGAGCGCGGGCTGCTGCTGATCCTCGACGAGGTGCAGAGCGGCATGGGGCG
>JAXDLS010000370.1:0-8180 GCA_034666485.1 Chloroflexota bacterium | reverse complement strand
CCCGGCGCCGTCCCCGACGGCGGGCCCGGGGGGCCGCGGCGCCCCGTCCCCACCGGCCCGCTGGCCTCCGCGTTCCTCGGCGTCGACCGCCTGCTCGGCGCCTACCGGCGGTTGCCCCGGCAGCCCGGCCGGGGCCGCGCCCTCGCCCGCGCCGAGGCCTGGATCGTCGACCACCAGGACGCCGACGGCGCCATCGGCGGGATCCAGCCGCCGATGGCCTACCAGTGCCTCGCCCTCCACGCCCTCGGCCACCGCCGCGGCAGCCCGGCGCTGGAGCGCGCCTGGGGCGCCTTCGAGGGCTTCGTGCTCGACGACGGCGAGCGCTGCGAGATGCAGGCCTGCGTCTCCCCGGTGTGGGACACCGCGCTGGCGATGCTCGCCCTCGCCGACCTCGGCGTCGCCCCCGATCACGAGGCGATGCGGCGGGCGGCGCGCTGGCTGCTCGACGAGGAGGTGCGCGTGCGCGGCGACTGGGCGAGGATGCGCCCGCGGCTGCCCGCCGGGGGATGGGCGTTCGAGTACCACAACGACCTCTACCCCGACGTCGACGACACCGCCATCGTGCTCTGCGCGCTCGGCGCCGCCGAGGCCGAGGGCCGCGACCAGGCGGTGCTCCGCGGCCTGCGCTGGATGCTCGGGATGCGCTGCCGCGACGGTGGCGTGGCCGCGTTCGACGCCCAGAACACCAGCCGGCTGGTCGGCCGCATCCCCTTCTGCGACTTCGGCGCGGTCACCGACCCGCCCAGCGCCGACGTCACCGCCCACGTGCTCGAGTCGGCGGCCCGATGGGGGCTGGGGGCCACCCACCGCGACGTGGCGGCGATGCGTGGCTGGCTGCTTCGCCACCAGGAGACGGACGGCTCCTGGTTCGGCCGCTGGGGGGTGAACCACGTCTACGGCACCGCGGCGGTCATCCCCGGTCTGATCGCCGGCGGGCTGCACCGCCTCCACCCCGCGGTGCAGCGCGGCGTCGCCTGGCTGCTCGGGGCGCAGCGCGAGGACGGCAGCTTCGGCGAGGACTGCGGCTCCTACCGCGACCCCGGGCTGCGCGGCCGCGGCGAGCCCACCGCCTCCCAGACCGCCTGGGGCCTGCAGGGCCTCTGCGCCGGCGGCGAGGCGGGCAGCGGCGCGGCGGCGCGGGCGGCGCGCTGGCTGATCGAGGAGCAGGGCGAGGACGGGCTGTGGCGCGACGCGCGCTTCACCGGCACCGGGTTCCCGGGCGACTTCTCCCTGCGCTACCACGGCTACGCCGCCTACTTCCCCGGGGCGGCGCTGGGGCGCTACCGCCGCACCCGTCCCAGCGGAGGACGGCGCGAGGCCGGGCGCGCCCCGATCAAGCTCACCGGCGCCATCACCGGTCTGCACGTCGAGGCCGGACCTGGCGCGAACTCCCCGCTGACCACGGAGGCCCGCCCCTAGTGCGCTTCCCGCTCCGGATGACCGTCGACACCTCGATCCACGCCGGCCGGGCGAAGGCCGCGGGCGACGCCCACTCGCCGATGGTGCTCATGCTCGAGCCGACCCTGGCGTGCAACCTCGCCTGCATCGGCTGCGGGAAGATCCTGGAGTACGAGGACAACCGCACCGAGCTCACCGTCGAGCAGTGCCTCGACGCCGCCCGCGAGTCGGGCGCCCCGGTGGTGTCCATCTGCGGCGGCGAGCCGCTCATCTACCGCGGCATCGACGAGGTGGTCGAGGGGCTGATCGCGATGGGGAAGCACCTCATCCTCTGCACCAACGGGCTCCGGCTCGAGGCCTTCGCCCGGCGGCGCTCGCCGCACCCGCAGCTGAGCTTCGCGGTGCACCTCGACGGCATGGAGGAGACCCACGACCACATCGTCGCCCGCTCCGGGGTCTTCGAGATCGCGGTGCGCGCCATCGCCGTCGCCAAGGCGGAGGGCCACCGGGTCACCACCAACACCACCATCTACCGCGAGACCGACGTCGAGGAGGTCCGCGAGATGCTGTAGCTGGTCACCGCGCTGGGGGTGGACGGGGTGCTGCTCTCGCCCGCCTTCGGCTACGAGGCCATCGACAAGTCGGTGGTGATGACCCGCGACGAGATCATCGCCAAGTTCCGGGCCATCCAGTCCTTCGACTCCCGCTACCCGGTGCTCACCTCGCCGATCTACCGCGAGTTCCTGCGTGGCGAGCGCACGCTCACCTGTCACGCCTGGGGCACGGTGACCCGCAACCCCTACGGGTGGAAGGGTCCCTGCTACCTCATCACCGACCGCATCCACGAGACCTGCCACGACCTGCTCACCCAGACCAGCTTCGACGACTACGGACCGGGACGCGACCCCCGCTGCGAGCACTGCATGATGCACTCCAGCTTCGAGCCCGCCGCCGCCGACGCGGCCGCGAGCAGCCTGCGCGACCTCTTCCGCATGCTCCGGTGGACGGTGACGTGAGCCGGCCGGCGGTGCGGTGACCACCAGCGCCGCCCCACCGCTTCCCGGCGACGGCCTGGGCATCGCCCGCCGGCGCGAGAACTTCCCGCTCGCCTGGCTGTGCGGGCCGCGGCTGCGCGCCCGCCGCCTCGCCGTCTACGGGTTCTGCCGGCTGGTCGACGACCTCGGCGACGAGTACGCGGGAGATCGCGGCGCCGCCCTCGACGCCGCCGAGGCGCAGGTCCATGCGGCGGTCCGCGGCAGCGCCACCCACCCCGTCCTCACCGCGCTGCAGCCGCTGCTCGCCGGCGGCGCCATCCCCCCCGAGCCCCTCCTGCGGCTGATCGAGGCCAACCGGGTCGACCAGCGGGTCGCCGCGTACGAGAGCTGGGAGGCTCTCGACGCCTACTGCGCGCTGAGCGCCGCGCCGGTGGGGGAGATGGTGCTCCGCCTCGAGGGGGCCGCCACCGCGGAGCGGCTGCGGCTGTCGGCGAGCGCCTGTGCCGGCCTCCAGCTGGTCAACCACTGGCAGGACCTCGCCGAGGACGCCCGGCGGGGGCGCTGCTACGTCCCCCGCGACGTGCTCGAGCGCCACGGCGTCGGGGTGCCGCAGCTCGCCGCCGGGGCCGCCGCGCCCGGCTTCGCGGGGATGCTGGCGGAGTGTCTCGCCGCCGCCCGTGAGCGGCTCGCCGCGGGCTGGCCGCTGGTCGCCGGGCTGGGACGCCGCCGTCTCGCCGCCGAGGTGGCCGGCTTCGTCGCCCACGGTGCCGCCGCCTGCGACGCCGTCGAGGCCGCCGGACCCACGCTGCTGCGGCACCGGCCCTCGGCGGGCGCCGCCGGCCGGGCGGGCGCCGCGCTCACCGCCCTGCGCGTCCTGCTCGCCCCGGCACCGCCGCCGCGGAGCCTGCGCCGATGAGCGTCCACCTGGTGGCGGACGGCCGCCGCGAGTGCGCGCGGGTCGCCCGGAACGGCGCCCGCACCTTCTACGTCGCCTTCTGCCTGCTGCCGCCGCGGCGACGCCACGCCATCCACGCGGTGTACGCGTTCAGCCGCGCCGCCGACGACATCGCCGACGACCCCGCCATCCCCACCGCCGAGAAGCGCCGCCGCCTCGCCGAGCTTCGCGACGGGCTTGGCGCGGTGTACTCGACGGTCCCCCCCACCCCGCGGCAGGCCGCGCTCGCCGAGGCGGTCCGCGTCTTCGCCATCCCCCGCGCCCTGCTGGAGACGCTGGTCGACGGCGTCGCCATGGACGTCGAGCCCCGCCGCCACGCCGACCTCGCCGCGCTGCGCGACTACTGCCACGCCGTCGCCGGGGTGGTGGGGCAGATGTGCGTCCGCATCTTCGGCGCCGCCGGGCCCGAGGCCGACGCCCTCGCCGACGAGCTCGGCTTCGCCCTGCAGCTCACCAACATCCTCCGCGACGTCGCCGAGGACGCCGCCGACGGCCGCTTCTACCTCCCCCAGGACGAGCTCGCCGCCTACCGGCTCGACGAGGCCGCGGTGCTCGCCGCGGTGCCCGGCGACGGTCCGGCGACCCGGTTCCTCGCCCTCCAGGCCGAGCGCGCGGCCCAGGCCTTCCAGGCCGCGGGCGCGCTGCTGCCGCTGGTCCCCCGGGGCAGCCGTCCCTGCCTGGCGGGCATCGCGCTGCTCTACCGCACCCTGCTCGACCGGCTCCGCGAGCGCGACTGCGTGCCCCGGCCGGCACGGCTGCGCCTCGACACCCGGACCAAGCTGGCGGTGGCGGGCCGCGCCGTCGTCGGCGGAGCGGTGACCGGGCGGCTGTGAGTGTCTATCGGGGGGGGACTCCCCCCACGCAGTCGCGGGCATCGCTTCGCGAGGCCCGCGACTGCTCCCCCCTGTGCGTGGTGGTGGGGGGCGGGGTGGCGGGGGTCGCCGCGGCCCTCGCCGCCGCCGACCGGGGCTGGCGGCCGCTGCTGCTGGAGCGCGGCCCGGTGCTCGGCGGCATGGCCCGCTCCCACCCCGACCGCCGGCTCGGCGGCGACCTCGACTGCGGCCAGCACGTGGTGCTCGGCTGCTGCACCGAGCACCGGGCCCTGCTCCGCCGCCTCGGCACCGACCACCTGGTGCCGCTCGCCCCGCGCCTCGACGTGCTCGTCGTCGACGAGCAGGGCCGGCGGGCGCGCCTCGGCGAGAGCCCGCTGCCGGCGCCGCTGCACCTCGGTCCGGCGCTGCTGCGGATGCCCTTCCTCGGCCACCGCGACCGGCTCGCCATCGCCGCGGCGGTGCTGCGGCTGGGGGCGCTGCGCGACCTGTCCCGGCTCGACGGCGTCGACCTCGCCAGCTGGCTGGGAGCGGCGGCACGGGGGCCGCGCCGCCGCGCCTTCTGGGACCTGGTCACGGTCGCCACCTGCAACCTGGGCACCGCCGAGGTGAGCGCCGCGGTGGGCGCGTTCGTGCTCCGCGAGGGCTTCCTGCTGCACCGCGGCGCCGCCGCCATCGGGGTGCCGCGGGTGGGCCTCAGCCGGCTGCTCGAGCCCGCCGCGGCGCTGCTGGGCCGGCTCGGCGGCGAGGTGCGGCTGGGCGCCGCCGCCGACCGGGTCCTGGTCGGCGGCGGCAGGGTGACGGGCGTGCTCACCGCGGCCGGCGAGGTGCTCGACGCCCCCCGCGTCGTGGTCGCCGGACCGCCCTCGCTGCTCGCCCGGGTCGTCCCCGAGGTGGCCGCCGATCCCGCCCTCGCCGCCGCGCAGCGGCTCGGCGTCACCCCCATCCTCAACCTGGTGCTGCGCTTCGACCGTCCGGTGCTCGACGCGCCGCTGCTGGCGGTGTGGGACAGCCCGCTGCAGTGGCTGTTCAGCCGCAGCCGGCTCTGCGACGAGGAGGGCGAGGGCGAGACCGTGGTCTGCTCGCTCTCCGCCGCCGAGGGGCTCGCCGGCCTGCCCGGCGAGGTGGTGCGCGACCGGCTGCTGCCCCATCTCCACGCCGCCCAGCCGCGCAGCCGTGACGCCGCGCTGGTGGGCTGGCACGTCACCCGCGAGCGCGCCGCCACCGCCTCGCTGCGCCCCGGCACCGCGGCGCTGCGGCTGGGACCGGCGACGCCCGTGTCGGGCCTCGCCGTCGCCGGTGCGTGGACCGCGACGGGCTGGCCGGTGACCATGGAGAGCGCGGCCCGCAGCGGGCGCGCCGCCGTCGAGCATCTCGACTCGCTCCCGCCGAAGTCCCTGATCGGAACCCGTGGTATGGTGTGCCTCCCCACCGGCGCGGCCGGTGACCACGGAGAACCTGCATGAGGCCCACGTACATGGCGCTCCGCCCCAGAGGGGGCGATGCGCGCACGGCATGGGCCGCGCCTTGACGATCTAGTCAGACCCCTGACGCCCGATCTCGAGGACCGCGTGGCCCGGCCACGGCGGTCCTTTTCGATTCCACGAGACGAGATCACGGGTGACAGAGATGCTGAGGCTGGCAGAGGCGACACCGGTGCCGCGCGGGACGGCGCCGGCGGTGGAGCTCCGGGGGGTGAGCAAGCGCTTCCGCACGCGTCCGGGCGGGCCGCCGTGGCGGCGCGGCGCGTCGATCGAGAAGACGGCGCTGCAGGCGCTCGACCTGGAGATGCGCGCCGGCGGGATCACCGGGATCATCGGGGTGAACGGGAGCGGCAAGTCGACGCTCATCCGCATCCTCGCCACGCTGATGGTGCCGGACACCGGGACGGCGCGCGTCTTCGGTCATGACGTGGTCGCCGACGCCGACGCGGTGCGCCGCCGCATCAACCGGGTCTCGGTGGAGGCGGCGTTCTTCAAGGAGCTGAGCCCCTGGGAGAACCTGCTCTACGCGGCGCGGCTCTACGGCGCCGTCGACGACGCGCGGCCGCGCGCCGAGTCGGTGCTGGGGCGGCTCGGGCTGTCGCTCGACACCATGGACCGTCCCATGAAGCAGCTCTCGCGCGGCCAGCAGCAGAAGGTGGCGATCGCGCGCAGCTTTCTGACCAGCCCCTCGCTGCTGCTCATGGACGAGCCCACCACCGGGCTCGACCCCCACTCGAAACGCGAGGTGCAGCGGCTCATCGAGGTGCTGCGCGACGAGCGCGACGTGACCATCGTGCTCTGCACCCACGACCTCGCCGAGGCCGAGTCGCTCTGCGACCGCATCGTCATCCTCGAGGCCGGCGCGGTGGTGGCCGACGCGCCGCCGGCGGAGCTGTGCACGCGGGGCGACAGCCTCGAGGACGTGTTCCTGCGGATGACCGGGCACAGCATCGGTGACGACAGGGAGGACAGCTCATGAGCACGGTCTCGCTCCGCCGCGAGGTCGGCGCGTTCGTCGGTTTCCTGGAGCGGCAGAAGAACATCTACCGGCGCTTCTGGGCGTGGGAGGCGGTGTGGTTCGTCTACAGCATGGTCAGCGTGATGAGCATCGGCTACCTCGCCACCGGCCTGGAGGCGACCGGCGTGGGCGGCCACGTCGACCTGCGCGCCGTCCAGCTGTACCTGCTCGCCGGCTCGATGCTCTGGAGCTATCTCTCGCTGGTGTTCATGGAGGTCGCCTACATCGTCGCCTGGGAGCGCTGGGAGGGCACCATCGAGTACACCTTCATGGCGCCGGTCAGGCGGACCACCCACCTGCTCGGCATCTGCGTCTTCGCCGTGCTCTACGGCATGGCGCGGACCGCGGCGGTGGTCGCGGTCGCCCTGCTCGTCTTCCACGTCGACCTCTCCCACGCCGACCTGCTCGCGGCGGGGCTGGTGCTGGCGGCGTCGACGGTGCCGCTCATCGGCTTGGGGATCCTGATCGCGATCCTGCCGCTGCTGGCGCCGGAGAAGGGCGAGCAGATGAGCACCGCGGTGCAGGGGCTGTTCCTGCTCGTCTCCGGGGTCTACTACCCCGTCTCGGTGCTGCCGCTGCCGCTGCGGGCGGCGGGGGTGCTCTCGCCGCTCACCTACACGCTCTCGGCGATCCGCGACGCGCTGCTCCATCGCGCCCACGTCGGAGCGCTGCTGCCCCAGATCGGCCTGCTGCTGCTGATGGGGATGCTGCTCATCCCCGCGGCGCTCTGGCTCTTCTCCCTCGCCGAGCGGCGGGCCAAGCGGCTGGGCACGCTGAAGCGGAGCGGGTAGCCATCCCCGCTCCGCCGCTCAGCGGCCGGCGGCGACACCCTCCCGGCTGGGCTGCCGCTCACCGACGAGCCGGGGGTCCGCGGCGCGCCGCGCGTCCAGGCTCCACGGGCCGGCGCCGGCGGCCGAGATGTACAGCCAGAGGAAGCAGTACAGCGCGGAGGGGGTGCCCTGGTTCAGCACCGGCCAGAAGCTCACCGGGAAGGCGACCTGGAAGTACGCCACCGCCATCTCGCCGGCGAGCAGGAAGGCGACGGGACGGGTGAGGAGGCCGAGGAGCAGCAGACCGCCGCCGGCGGTCTCGAGGACGCCCGCGAGCCCGGCCTCGGACATCAGCGGGACGGTGCCACCGGTCGGAGGGATCCCGGCGGGGAATGCGACGAGCTTCATCGTGCCGGAGAGCACGAACATGAACGCCGCCACGATCCGGAGCATGCTCAGCAGGTACGGTGCGCACGCTGGCCACCGGGCGACGAGGTTCCTCAGCCGGTCCATCGTCTCACTCCTTCCTCTGGTCTCGAGGCGCACCGTCCGGCAATCTTGCACATCCGGCCACTCCGGTGTCACCGGGGGCCGCACGGGCGCGGGTCAGCCCCGGTCGCGCAGCGCGGCGGCACCGGCGACCGCGGCGGCCGCGGCGCGGGCCTCGACGCCGGGGGCGAGCCGTGCCAGCCGCGCGAGCGTCCCCCAGGCGGCCGGGCGCGCCCCCAGG
>JAXDLS010000369.1:0-5301 GCA_034666485.1 Chloroflexota bacterium | reverse complement strand
GCCCAGGCCCTCTGATCACAGGAGCCCGGATCTGCGCTCGCCGACGCCCGGCGGGCTCAGGGGCTGCGCCAGCCCTCCAGCACCCGGTCGACGTCCGGCCGCACCCGCTGCCGTGCCTCGGCGCGGGGCAGGCCCGACATCAGCAGCTCGTCGTAGGGCGTGTCCTCGCGCTCGCGGCCGGCGCGGGCGACCACCCGCTGCTGCGCCCGACCCTCATGGTCGGCCAGGCACTCGCGCTCGGCACGCTCGAGCGCAGCCTCCTCGACCAGGATCCCCTGCCGCTGACACTGAACCGGAGCGGCCGGCGATCCCGTGTGGATGTGACGTACCCGGTCTCCCTCGGCGTGAGGCCACGCTGCACCGCCCAGCGCCGGAAGTGACCCATCGCCCTCGAGAGTTTGTTCAGATTGGCCGAGACGACGCTCTCGAGGACCGCGACGCGGCCGTAGGAGCGCCCGGTTCAGCGAACCGAGATCGTCCCGCCCATCCCGGCATGCACGGTGCAGAGATAGGCGAAGCTCCCCGCTGTCGGAAAGCGCAGCCGGAAGCTCTCGCCACTCTGCATCGACGACGACTGGACGTACCCGTCGAAGGTGACGTTGTGCGTGGTGGTTCCCGAGTTGCGCCACTCGACGACGTCGCCGGCCGCGACGCTCGTCGTGGCGGGGGCGAACGCGAGCTCGTCGGTCTCCCTCACCACCATTGCCGGAGTCGTCCCCTTCGGAACCGGCTGCGGTCCGCCGGCGGGCGGGGTCGTGGTCGCCGCCCCGCCCTCGCCGCACCCCGGCAGCGCCAGCAGGAGCCCCGCGGCCACCCCGATCAGCGTCGCCTGCCGCTGTCGTCGCATCGCCCTCGCCTCCCGCCCGACCATGGAGGTCTATGACCCACAGGGATCTTAGGCTGTCCACCTCAACCACCACCTCCGGAGGTGCCCATCCGGGGGCAGACGGGCCAGCGCCGGCGCCGCCATCGCGGCGATCGGCCTGCCCTCGGCGGCCGACCGGCACACGGCGGTACCCTAGGGCGTGTCCCCTCATCTCCCTTCTGCCGTGACCCTGCGCCCATGATCGTGGTCTTCGGCCCCGCCGAGCTCGCCGACGCCGTCGCCGCGGTCTTCGCCGGCGAGCTGGTCATCGGCGCCCGTGAGGAGGAGCGGCTCGCCGCCGATCCCGCCACGGCGGTGGTGGCGGCGGCATCACTGCCCATCCCGGCGCGGGTGTGCGTGGTCGCCTCCGAGTGCTCCCCGGCCGAGCTCTGCGCCGAGGTCGGCCGGGCCGGTGGCGCCCTCGAGGCGACCCGAACCACGGTGGTGGGGAAGCGGCCTCCGGGCACCACCGAGCCCGCCTGGCGAGCCGCGGTCGAGCATCTCGGCGCCCTGCCCGTGAAGGACGTGGTCGAGCTCGCCGCGCGGCTGCCCGCGCCGGCGTCGACCGCGATCAGGGGTGGCACCCCCGATCCCTCCCCGGCGATGGCGCGCGAGGCCGCGGTGTGGCGCGACACCCTGCGCAGCCGGCGACGCCGCCGGGGCGGCCTGTCACCGCGCCGCGCCGACCGGCGCGTCGGGGAGCAGCAGCTCGACGCGGCGATCCGGCGCAGCCTCGAGGGGCGCTGCCACACCGTGGCGGTGATCAGCCCCAAGGGCGGCGTGGGCAAGACCCTGCTCTCCTTCCTGCTCGGGTCGGTGCTCGCGTCGGTGCGCGGCGACCGGGTGGCCGTGGTCGACGCCAACCCCGACTTCGGCAGCCTCGCCGACCTGGTGCCGCACCGCGTCCCGGCGACCATCGCCGACCTGCTGCGCAGCCTCCCCCGGATCACCTCGCGCCACCAGCTGGAGGCCATGGTCACCTCCACCCCCACCGGTGCCGACGTGCTCGCCGCCCCGCAGGATCCTGCCGAGATGTCGCGGCTGGGAGGCAGCGGCTACGCCGCCGTCGACGACCTGCTGCGCCGCCACTACGACCTGGTGGTGTACGACTGCGGCACCGGCTTCCTCGACGAGGTCACCCAGTTCGCCCTGCGCCGCGCCGACCACGTCGTGGCGGTCTGCACGCCGCAGCTGGTCACCAGCAGGCTCGTCCTCGGCGCCATCGCCCATCTCGAGGCCACCCGCTTCGACCTGCGCCGCGGCACCCTCGCGCTCAACATGACCGGCCCGGGGAGCGACCTCGACCTCGGCCGTCTCTTCGCCGCCCTGGAGGGACATATCGGCGGCATCGTCGAGGTGCCCCACGACGAGCGCCTGCAGCGCGACCTCGACCTCGGGGAGTTCCGCTACGACCACCTGCGCGGGCGCACCCGGCTGGCGCTCAAGCGGCTCGCCGCCGAGGCGGTGGGACGGCTGCCCGCCACCGTGAGCGTCGAGCTCACCGGCAGCGCCCGGGTGCTCAGCACCGCGGAGCAGCGGTGAGCGCCGACCTCACCGGCAGCACGGCGCCGCCCGAGGGGCGGGCGCAGCGGCCCGACAAGCAGCTCTACATGCTGCTCATCGCCCTCGCCGCGCGCACCCGGGCCGACTGCCTGGGCCGGCGCGTGGGTGCGGTGATCTGGCTCGAGGGGCGGGTGCTGTCCACCGGCTACAACGGCACCCCCTTCGGCATGCCCAACTGCTCCGAGGGCGGCTGCCACCGCTGCGCCAACCGCGACGCCGGACCCTTCCTGCGCGGCGGCGCCTACGACGTCTGCCTCTGCGTCCACGCCGAGCAGAACGCGCTGCTCACCGCCGCGCGCTTCGGCCAGCGCACCCTCGGCGCCTCGGTGACGAGCACCACCCAGCCCTGCTTCGGGTGCCTCAAGGAGCTGCTCCAGGCGGGCATCACCGAGGTCCGGTACCTCCATCCCTGGGACCCGGTCGAGGCCTACGGCGACCCCGCCCTGGCCACCCAGTACGCGGCGCTGCGCAGCCGCTTCGCCGTCTTCGAGCGCGTCGGCGATCCCTCGATGGACACCCCCGCGCTCTTCGCACCGGTGCTCGACACCCACGACGGCTCGGGCTGACGCTCAGGCCTGGTCGACGCGCTGCTCGCGCCGCTCGACGAGCGCGGTCGCGATCTGGCGCACCCGGTCGAGGGTGTCGATGTCGTCCACCCCCTTGTCGTGGCGCCAGCGGGCGATGCGGGGACAGCGCAGCGCGAAGCCGGAGCGGTGGCGCGTCGACGGCTGCACCGAGTCGAACGCCACCTCGATGACGATCTCCGGTCGCACCGAGCGGTGGTGGCCGTGGTCGGTGACGGTGGAGTCGAGCAGCAGCCGGGTCATCTCCGCGATCTCGACGTCGGTGAGCCCGGTGTAGGCCTTGCCCACGGTGGCGAGCTCGTCGGAGCCCTCGGCGGCGCGCACCGCGAAGGTGACGTCGCTGAGCACGCCGCGCCGCTTGCCGTTGCCCCACTCGGCGCCGACCACCACGCAGTCGAGGGTGTCGAGCGGCCGCTTCAGCTTCAGCCAGGCGAGCCCGCGCCGCCCCGGGGTGTAGCCGGAGTCGGGATTCTTCGCCATGAGCCCCTCGTTGAGCCGCGCCCGCGCGTCGGCGAAGAGGGCGTCGACCTGGGCGGCGCCGGTGGCGCGCTCGAGGTGGGCGATGGCGAACCGGCCGCCGAGGCGCAGCCCCTCGAGCCGCTCGCGGCGCTCGCGCAGCGGGGTGTCGAGCAGCCACTCGCCCTCGTGGTGGAGCAGGTCCCAGGCGGTGTACACCACCGGCACCGCATCGAGCACCGCCCTGCTCGGCGACTTGCGCCCCAGCCGGGTCTGCAGGTCGAAGAAGGGGAGCACGCGGCCGTCGCGGAAGCCGAGCAGCTCGCCGTCGAGGACCAGGTCGCCGGGAAGCCCGGCCGCCGCCTCGACGATCTCGGGGAACTGCCCGGTGATGTCGCGCAGGTCACGGCTGAAGAGCACGGTGCGCTCCGGCCCGCGGTGGAGCTGGCAACGGATGCCGTCGTACTTGTCCTCCACCCACACCTCCTCGCCCATGCGGGTCACCACCTCGTCGGCGTCGGCCGCCGGCGAGGCGAGCATGTAGCGCAGCGGCGCGCCCAGCCGTGGCGCGGCCTCGGCGAGGCGGTCCTCGGCGGCGAGCACGGCCACCGCCCCGAGGTCGCCCATGAGCATGTCCGCGCGGGTCACCGCCTCGGGAGGGCGCCCGAAGGCGCGGGCGACCGCCTCCTCCACCAATCCCTCCCGCAGCCCGATGCGCATGTCCCCGCTGATCAGCTTGGTGACGTAGCGCGCCTCGTCCGGGGTGCAGGCGCGCAGCAGCTCGGCGAGCAGCACGGTGCGGGCCCGGCTGCCGGTGGTCGACGCGATCCGGTCGAACCCGGCCGCAACCTCCAGGAGGTCGAGGCCGCGACCGCCGTGGCCGGCGACCTGCAGCAGGTCGCGGACCACGTCGCCGCTGTCGGCGTGACGGCGGTACGACTGCGCCAGCTCGACGTCGCCGGCGCCGGTGAGCTCGAAGAGCACGCTGCGCATCGCCGCGAAGCCGACCATCAGCACCCGGCCGTCCCAGGCGGGGAAGGTCCGGCCGGCGAGGAAGCGGGTGGCGACGGCGAGGCGGTCCGCGTCGAGCGAGGCCAGGTACTCGCCCAGGATGCGCACCTTCTCCAGCTTGGACGAGGTGGCCGCGATGGCGTCGGCGCACTCGGCGAAGCGGCGCATCAGCCGAGGCCGAGCTCGAGCTGCCGGCTCGCCGCCAGCGCCTCGGCGCGGAGGCCACGGCGGCGCAGCTGGTGGGCGAGGTCCTCGGCGAAGCCGAAGAGCGTGTACACCTGCTGCGCCCGGCTGCGCTCCACGTAGCGCAGCAGCTCGTCGAAGTCGGCGTGGTCGCTGAGCGCGAATGCGGCGTCGCAGCCCAGGCGCAGTGACGCGCCGCGCTCCACCGCCCAGCCGCTGATGTACGCGGTGCGCCGCGGGCTGATGCGCCTCACCCACGACCTCTCGCGCAGGTGCGGGGGGCAGATGACCACGGCGCCATGGGGAAGCCTCCCTCCGCACGGCTGCGCCGAGGGCAGCCGCACCCCCATCGCCCGGTAGATCTCGGTGACGGTGAAGAGCGAGCCGCAGAGCACCACCGGCAGCCCCGCGCCGGCGAGGTGGGACAGCACCTCCTGGCCCTTGCCCAGGGAGTAGGCGTAGAGCACCGGTGTCATCCCCGCGGCGACGCTGTCGAGGCAGAAGTCACAGATCGCCCGCACCACCCCCTCGGTCGGTGGGAAGCGGTACTGGGGACGGCCGAAGGTCGCCTCCACGATGAGCACGTCGCACTCGAGGTGCTCGAGCGGCTCGGCGGTCCGGCCGGCGCGCAGCCTGATG
>JAXDLS010000368.1:0-5193 GCA_034666485.1 Chloroflexota bacterium | reverse complement strand
GGGGATCGGCGACTCGATCACGCGCGCGCGGAAATTGCTGTCGGTGAGGGTCAGCGGCTTCGCCATGTCGGAAGCATATCGGGGGAAGCAGGGCTCCCCGCGCCATGTCCCCCGGGGGGCGCGCGTTAAACGTGTGCATGACGTGGACGCGGCGAGCCTGACCATGGAGATTCCGGCGCAGCATGCCGAGACGTCCTTCGAGGCGTTCTTCGCGGAGAGCTGCCAGCGGATCGTCGGCATCGTCGCAGTGGCCACCGGCGACGTCGCCGCCGCCGAGGACGCCGTGCAGGACGCCTACGCCCGGGCGCTGACCCGCTGGGGGCGGGTCTCACGGCTCGACCGGCCCGACCTCTGGGTGGCGCGGGTGGCGACCCGGCTGGCCATCGACGCCTGGCGGCGCCACCGCCGCGAGACCCCGCTCGACGCGGAGATGCGGGCCTCGGTGCACGACCACATCGACCGCCTCTGGGTGCGCTGGGGCCTGGAGGGCCTGAGCCCGATGCAGCGCATGACCGTGATCCTCCGCCACGTGGAGGGCCGCCCCGTGGACGAGGTCGCGACCGCGGCCTCGATCTCGCCGGAGACGGTGAAGACCCACCTCAAGCGCGCCACCCGGCGGCTTCGCCAGCTGCTCGGGGAGACCCGGTCGTGAGCCACCTCCGCAACCAGGTCGACGAGATCGGCCGGCGGATCTGGCCCGACCCGCCGGCCGCGCTGCGGGAGATGCACGCACGCCGGCGGCGCCGGTGGCTGACCCCGTTCCAGCCCCGACGGCCGCAGCTGGCGATGCGCTGGCTGCCGGTGCTCGCCGCGGTGACGACGGTGGCGATCTTCGTCACCCTGGCCGAGGACCGGCCCGCGGTCGAGCGGACCCAGGGTCAGGGCCGCCATGCCGTCCACCCCACCCCGGGTCCCTCCGGGGCCCTCGACAGCCGCGCCGACCAGGTCCCGGAGCGGGGCCGGGCGCTGGCGGCGCCGCCGGCGAGCCACCCCGCCCCCGGGGTGGCGCCGGCCGCCCCCCCGGCGCCCGCCGCCGTCGCCGGCAGCGGCTCGCCCGCCTCGCCGGCGCGTCCGCCCTCGAGCGGCGGGGTGGTCACGGTGACGCTCACCGAGGCCGACGCCGGCCGCACCATCACCGTGGCCCCGGGCACCCGCATCGTGGTGACCCTGCAGGCCGCCGCCCACCGCCAGTGGAGCGCGCCCCGCACCCTCGACTCCCGGGTGGTGACCGCCGCCGACTCCGGCCGCGACGCCGGCGGTGGCGCCCACGGCACGTTCGTGGCGGCGCACTCGGGGCACACGCGGCTGATGGCCGGCCGGGCCGGCTGCCACGGCCCGCTGTGCCTGATCCCCCCGGCCTCGAGCTGGCAGGTGCGCATCGTCGTCGGCTGAGCCCGCCGCGCCGGCCGGTGCGCCGCTCAGCCGGCGAGCAGCGGCCGCAGGTCGCCCGACGCCGCGTCGGCCGCCCGGCCCAGGTAGCCGACGCCGTAGGCCTCCTCGAGGGCGCGGAGCGTCCCGAAGTGGTCGCCCGCGGTGTCGAGCCGCCGCTGGCCGGCGGCGGTGACCACGACGGTCGGGATCTGCCCGCCGTCGGCGCCGCCGCAGCAGCCGCTGCCGCTCGCGCCCTCGTCCCAGGTGACGATCACCGAGCCGCCCTGGCGGTACCAGCTCGATCCCATGACCATCCGCATCTCGCCCTTCAGCCAGCTGTCGGCGGTGGCGTTGCCGCAGTCGTGGCCGTCGTTGCACAGGTTGGGGGTGACGAACAGGAAGGGCGGGGCGGTGCCCGCCTGCAGGTCGCCGGCGAGCTGGCCGTGGGGCACCACCCGGGCGCACTGGCCGGGGTTGCCGGTGATCGAGCTGAAGTACACGAAGGGGTCGTGCTTCTTCGCGTAGCCACCGCTCGAGCCGCCGCCGAAGCAGGGCGACGGCATGTCCTCCATGTACGCCTTCCAGCCGATGCCGCGACCGGCGAGCTGGTCGACCAGGGTGGGGCCCGCGAAGGTGTAGCCGGTGCCGTCGTCGTGCACCCCCTGGTCGCTCCCCGAGATCATCGCGAGGTAGTTGGGAAGGCTGGGGTGGCTGACCCCGTACCAGTGGGTCGCCTGTCCGTAGCCGCTGGCCAGCGAGTTGATGTACGGGGCGTCGGGCCGGCCCAGCACCGAGCTGGCCTCGCGGTTCTCCATCACGATGACCATGACGTGCGGCGGCCCCGCGGCGGGTGGGGGCGCCGCCTGGTGGGCGGGGGTGGCCGGCGTCGGGATCACGAGCGCCGGGGAGGAGCCGGCCGCATCCCGCGCCGGTGCGGCCGGGGCGGCGGCGCCCCCGCAGCCGGAGACGGCGACGAGGGTGGCGAGGATGGCGGCGACGGAGGCGAGGCGGGCGGTTCTCGTCATTTCCCCCCCAGGATGTTGACGGCTCGCGCCGCCACCACCGCGACGGTGAGCAGCGAGGCGAGCGACTGCACCGCCATCAGCATCTTCGCCATCACCGTCAGGGGCATCGTGTCGGTGGGGCTGAACGCGGTGGCGTTGGTGAATGCGACGTACAGATAGTCGAGGAAGGTGGGCGACCATCCCGACGGCGCCGCCTCGGGGGTGACCATCTGGGGGAAGAGGAAGTCGGGCTCGCGGTGCTGGTGATGGGTGCGCTCGCCCGGGCCGCCGCGGTCGAGCTCCCAGTACCAGAGGGCGAAGACGATGACGTTGGTCATCCAGATCTGGACCGAGTAGATGATCAGCGACCTGCCGTCCGCCGCGCCCCCGGTCACCAGGGCGTCGATCAGCCGCACGAGCGAGACCACGTTGGCGGCGTTGATCACCACGATGACCGCGATGGAGAGCAGCCGGCCCACCCGCTCCTCCTCGCGCTCGCGGTCGGGGGAGGTGAGGGTGAGGAAGAGGAGCAGGGCGGCCTCGCCCGCGGGAATCAGCCACGCCGGCCCGATCGTCAGCTTGGCCGGCAGGGTCAGGTACAGGAGCAGCGCCGCCAGCGCCGCGAGCGAGGCCGGCCAGCGCGGCTCGCGATGGCAGGCGACGCCCCACGCGGCGCGCTCGTCGGTGGTCTCGCCGGGCACGGCTCCTCCTGAACTCGGTCCCTTCCCGCGGTCAGCATATGCTGGCGGGCGCGACGGTGGACGGCGCGAACAGTGCGGAGGAGATGCGATGGCGGTCTCGAGCGAGCATCAGTGGGCGACGGCGGAGGAGCTCGCCCCCTACCACCTCCTCGACGGCATCCTCGCCCGCACCGTGCACGGGGCGCAGCTGAGCTTCGCGGTGGTCGACCTCGCCCCCTCGCTGCGGATGCCCGAGCACCGGCACCACCAGGAGCAGCTCGGCATGGTGGTGCGCGGCGAGCTCACCTTCACCATCGACGGCGACACCCGGCTGCGCCGCCCCGGCGACCTCTGGGTGATCCCCAGCCAGGTCCCGCACTCGGTGGTGGTCGGTCCCCAGGGCTGCACCGCGGTCGAGGCCTTCTCGCCGCCGCGGGACGACTGGGAGGCGGTGCCGCGCGACCAGCCCCAGCCGGCCGACTGGCCGGAGCCGCGGCCCGGCGGCTGAGCCGGAGGAGCTCCACCGTGGCAGGGTTCCACGCCACGTCTCAGCAGGGTTTCGCCAGCGTCCCCGCGCAGTTTCCCGTCAGCACCGGCGACGCCGACCCCGCCCCGGTTCCGTTCCGGGAGTCGATGACGCCGCCGTCGAGGGCCCACTGGCTGATGTTGCACGGGTCGGCACCGGCGTTGAGCAGGGCGCGCGCGAACAGCAGGACGTCCCAGTGGTGGATGAAGACGATGTTCCCACCGGGGAGGCGTGCGATGAGCCAGATGTTGAAGAGGCCCTGGAAGAAGATGTTCTGCAGGTTGCCCTTGCCGGGCTCGCGCGACTTGAGTTGCGGGATGTGCGGCGTGTCGACGAGGATCGGGGCCACGCCGAGCTTCTGCGGCCCGAAGTTGTTGCCGGGGGCGTCGTACCAAGGCGCAGGGGCGTTGTTGAGGCAATCGCGCGCGCGGGTGACGCACTCGCGGTGGCCGGTGGTGAGGAGGCCGGTCTTCGGGTCGCGGTAGACCGACATGTTCACCGAGGCCGTGACGGTCTGGATGTAGCCCATCTGGATGCTCTTGTCGAGCGGTCCGCAGATGGTGAGGCCGCCGTCGAGCTGCCAGGCGGGCTGCCCGGTGAAGAAGCCGATGTTGCCCTGGCGGCCGGGTACACAGCCGACCATGCGGATGACCGGCCGTGTCCCCGCCTTGAGCGTGCTGGAGCACAGGGACACGAACGTGCCCGGCTTGATCTCGACGTACGGCTCCCCACACGGCGGGTCGGAGCACACGTCGGCGGGTCCCTTCTTGGCCTTCCCCCCGCCGCCGTCGGCGAGTTCGTCGAGCTTCCCCATGGTCTTGTGCCCGACGCGGCCGTCCGGTGTACCCGGCAGGCTCTTGTCACTCTGGAAGTCCCGGACGGCGCCGAGGGTCTCGCCGCCGAACTTGCCGTCCAGCCCGCCATCGGGGGTCGTGGACTTCGGGAGGGCGTGGCCTTCGGCGGCCAGACCCTCCTGGACGAGGCGGACGCCCTCGCCGCTCTCACCGATCCCGAGGACCGGCGCGTTGTGGAAGGCCGCCTCGAGCCGGGGCTGGCCCTGATACCTCGACGACGTGAGCCCTTCGGTCTTCTCCTCTGCGGTGAGCCGCTGGACCGCCGTCCTCCCCTCGGGCTCGTCACCGTGGCAGCCGCACCGATCCGGTGAGACGTCCCCGCACCGCTGCGCGATCAGCCGGGCCACCGCCCGGTTGCCGGCCTGTCTCTGCAGTGCCAGCAACCCGGTGAGCTGCGAGGCCGGGCGCCGCGCGGCTCCTGCCGGACGGAGGCCGGGCGGCGCTGCGTGGGCGAGGCGCATGGGTCCATTGTCTCATCGCCGAACGACCCTGGACCGCCCGACCGCACACGATCGGGCCCTCTGCCAGCCCCGCCGCGGGTGGACGTACCAGCAGGCGGGCACCTGCCGCGGAGGGCGGTCAGCCGCCGGTGAGGATGTGGTGAAGGGCGACGGCGGCGAGGCCGAGGCCGCCGCTCAGCGCCAGGCCGGAGATCAGCGTGCCGCCGTGACGGCGGAGGCGGCGCACCCGCGACTCGGGCGCCCCGGCGCGGAAGTCGATCTCGACCAGCCCCTCACCCACCCAGCGCGCCCGCGGCC
>JAXDLS010000367.1:0-4072 GCA_034666485.1 Chloroflexota bacterium | reverse complement strand
ACCTGGTTCGGGCTCGACGCCTCTGCCGACTACCGCGCCGTCGAGGTGTCCGGCGACCGCCTGGAGGGCGTCCGCTGCCGGCTGATCGGCCCCGACGGCGCCGCGCCGCTGCGGCTCCGCGTCCCCGGGCTCCACACCGTGCGCAACGCCTGCGCCGCCGCCGCCGTCGCCGGACGGCACGGGGTGGGCATCGCCGAGGCGGCCGACCGCCTCGCCGCCTTCGCGGCGCCCCCCCAGCGCGGCGTGGTCAGCCGCGGCGCCGGGGGCGCGGCGATCATCGACGACAGCTACAACGCCAGCCCGGCGTCGCTCGCCGCCGCGCTCGAGGTGCTCGCCGGCAGCGGCGCCCCGCGGCGGCTGGCGGTGCTGGGGGACATGCTCGAGCTCGGCGAGCACGCCGGCCCCGCCCACGCCGAGGTGGGACGCCAGGCGGCCCACGCCGCCACCGCTCTCATCGCCGTCGGCGAGCACGCGTCGCTGATGGTCGAGGCGGCGGTGGCCGCGGGCATGCCCCGCGAGCGCGCCCGGGTCGCCGGCGACGTCGAGGAGGCCGCCGGCATGGCCCGCGCCCAGTGCGACACCGGCACCGTGGTGCTGGTGAAGGCCAGCCACGGGGTCGCGCTGGAGCGGGTGGTGGAGAGCCTGCTGCGATGACCCGCCCGCTGATCGCCTTCGCCGGCTCGCTGCTCTGCGGCCTGCTCCTCTACCCCGCGGTGATCTCGACGCTGGCCCGCCTCAAGGCGGGGCAGCGGGTGCAGAGCTACGGCCCCGCCTCGCACATGGTGAAGGCGGGCACGCCGACCATGGGCGGGATCCTGTTCTGCGCCATCCCGGTCGCCGCCTGGCTCCTCCTCGACCACGGCCGCGCCGGCTTCCTCGCCGTCTTCGCGATCGTGGCCGGCGCCGCCATCGGGGTGGTGGACGACATCGCCAACATCCGCGGGCGCGGCGCTCTGGGCCTGCTGGGACGGCAGAAGCTGGTGCTGCAGCTGCTCGTCGGCCTGCTCCTGGGCATCGGCCTCGACGCCGCCTCGCTCACCGTCGAGGTCATCCCCGGCGCCGGCGCCGTCGACCTCCACTGGGGCATCGTCCCCCTGGCCGCGCTCGCGGTGGTCGCCTGCAGCAACGCCGTCAACCTCACCGACGGCGTCGACGGCCTCGCCGGCTCCTGCTCGGTGATCGCGCTGGGCACGATCTGGGCGCTGGCCCAGCACGCCGGCAACCTGCCGGTGGCGATCGTGAGCGCCTCCCTGTGCGGCGGAGTCCTGGCCTTCCTCTTCTACAACTGGTGGCCGGCGCGGGTGTTCATGGGCGACACCGGGTCGCTGGCCCTGGGCTGCGCCCTGGTGGCGCTGGCGGCGGAGCTGCGGCTGCTCTGGCTGCTGCCGCTGCTCGGAGCCGTCTTCGTCGCCGAGACCCTCTCAGTGATCATCAACGTCACCGCCATCACGCGCTTCGGCCGGCGGGTCTTCCGCGCCAGCCCGCTGCACCACCACTTCGAGGAGCTCGGGCTGCGCGAGCAGCGGCTGGTGGTCTGCTTCGCCGGCGCCGCCGCCGTCGCCGCGCTGCTCTGCGTCGCGCTCGCCCTGCCCTCGGGGGTGGGGGCAGGGTTGAGCGCGGGCGTCCACCACCGGTGACCGCCGGCCGCACCGCCGTGGTGATCGGCCTCGGCCTCAGCGGCGCCGCCTGCGCCCGGGTGCTGAGCGCCGAGGGCTGGCGGGTGCGCGTCGTCGACCGCGGGGAGGGCGAGGCCCAGCGGCGGACGGCGGCCAGCCTCCCGGCCGAGGTGGAGGTGGTGCTCGGCGGCTATCCGGACGACGTCGCGGCCGGCGCCGCCATGGTCTGTCCCAGCCCCGGGGTGCCCTGGGAGGCGCCGGTGCTCGAGGAGGCGCGGCGCCGGGGGGTGCCGGTGCGCAGCGAGATCGACCTGGTCTTCGAGCGCTGCCCCGCGCCGGTGGCCGGGGTCACCGGCACCAACGGCAAGACCACCACCACCGCGCTGCTCGGCGCCGTGCTCGCCGCCGGCGGGGGACGCGTCCACGTCGGCGGCAACATCGGCGAGACCATGCTCGACCGCCTCGGCGAGGTCGCCGCCGGCGACTGGGTGGTGCTCGAGCTCTCCTCCTTCCAGCTCGAGTCGGCGGCGGCGCCGCGCTGCCGGCTGGCCACCGTGCTCAACCTCACCCCCGACCATCTCGACCGCCACGGCACCATGGAGCGCTACGGGCTCGCCAAGCGGCGGCTGGTGGAGTCGGCCGACCCGGCGGGGACGGTCGCCCTCAACGGCGCCGACCCGCTGACCCGGGCGATGGCCGCGGCGTCGCCGGCCCGGGTGGTGCTCTTCGGCGCCGACCCCGCCGACCTCGGCGGCGGCGACGGCGCCACCGTGCGCGACGGCGTGGTGACCAGCATCGAGGGTGGCGTCGGGGTCCCGGTGCTGCCGGTCGCCGGCATCCCGCTGCTGGGGGCGCACAACGTCGCCAACGTGCTCGCCGCGGTCGCGCTCGCCCGGGCCGCGGGCATCCCCGCCGCCGCGATCGCCGGGGCGGTGAGCGGGTTCAGCGCCGTGCCCCACCGCCTCGAGCCGGTGCTGGAGAGCGACGGCGTCCTCTGGATCAACGACAGCAAGGCCACCAACGTCGACGCCGCCGTCACCGGGCTGCGCTCCCTCGGCGAGCGGCCGGTGGTGTGGATCGGCGGCGGCGGCAGCAAGGGCGTCGGGCCCGAGGCGCTCGCCGCCGAGGTGACCCGCCGGGCCCGCCACGCGATCGTCTGCGGGGCCACCGCCGCCGAGCGCGAGGGCGCCCTCGCCGCGGCCGGCTGCTCCGCGCGCACCCGCTCCGGCGCGCTCGCCGAGGCGGTGGCCGCCGCCCATGGCATCGCCCGGCCCGGCGACGCGGTGCTGCTCTCCCCCGGGTACACCAGCTTCGACCAGTTCTCCGGGTTCGAGGAGCGCGGCCGCGAGTTCGCCCGGCTGGTCCGCGAGCTCTGCGCCGCCACCGGCGGGCGATGCTGATGGCCGCCCCCGGCAGCCGGCTGGGCACCCCCACCCGCCCCGCCCCGGCGCCGCGCCGCGCGCCCCGGCGGCCGGAGCCCCGCACCCCGCCGCCCCGCACCGTCCCCCGCACCGTCCCCCGCCCCGAGCGCCGCCCCTCCGCCCCGGTGTAGAGCTTCCGGCGCCCCTGGTCGCCGCGCGGCGCCGGCGCCGCCGCCCGGGCGACGGTCACCTCCTTCTCGCAGATGGACGGCTGGCTGCTCGCCCTCATCTCCGGCCTCTGCGCCTTCGGGCTGGTGATGGTCTACAGCGCCTCCGAGGCGCTCGGCTATGCCTGGTACGGCAACCCCGGCTACTTCTTCCAGCGCCAGTTCGTGTGGCTCTCCGCCGGGGTGCCGCTGATGCTGGTGGCGGCGCGGGTCGACTACCACCGCTGGATCCGCTGGTCGCGCCCGCTCGGGGTGGGGGTGCTGGTGCTGCTGGTGCTGGTGCTGGTGCCGCACATCGGCTCCGAGCGGCTGGGTGCCCGGCGCTGGTTCACCCTCGGCCCGCTCTCGCTCCAGCCCTCGGCGGTGGCCACGATGGTGGCGATCGTCTGGTTCGGACGCTGGCTCACCGAGCGCGGAGCGGCGGTGCGGATGACCCGCACCGCCCGCCAGTACGCGGTGCTGCTCACCGCCCTGCTGCTCGTGGTGGTGATGGAGCGCGACCTCGGCAGCGCGGTGGTGCTCGCCGCCATCGGCGTGGTGCTCGCCGCCCTGGGGGGGATGCGCAAGCGCCACCTGGCGCAGCTGGCCGGCGGGCTGCTGGTGCTGGGCTGGCTCGCCATCCACCTCGAGTCCTACCGCTCCAGCCGCCTCGCCTCGTTCCTCGACCCCTTCAAGGACCCGCTCAACACCGGCTTCCAGCTGGTGCAGTCGCTCTATGCGCTGGGCAGCGGGGGGCTGGGGGGGGTGGGGCTGGGCAACTCGATCCAGAAGTTCCAGTGGCTCCCCGAGGCCCACACCGACTTCATCTTCGCGATCATCGGCGAGGAGCTGGGGCTGGTCGGCTGCCTCTCGGTCGTCGCCGCCTTCT
>JAXDLS010000366.1:0-11117 GCA_034666485.1 Chloroflexota bacterium | reverse complement strand
TCCACGGCGGCGGTGACGGTGGCCCGCGAGAACGCCGCCCGGCTGGGTGTGGCGGAGCGGGTGACCGTGGTCGAGGGGTCGTGGGAGGTGGCTCTCGCCGGCCACGCCCCCTTCGACGCCCTGCTCAGCAACCCGCCCTACGTCACCTCTGCGGAGATGGTCGGGCTGATGCGCGAGGTCCGGGACCACGAGCCACGGCTCGCCCTCGAGGCGGGGGAGGAGGGGCTCGACGCCTACCGTGGGCTGCTGCGCGGCTGCCTTCCGCTGGTGCGCCCCGGCGGCTATCTCGCGCTGGAGATCGACCCCCGCCGCCGCGACGCCGTGGTGGCGCTGGTGGAGGACGGCCGGCCCGGCAGCGAGGTGGCGGTGGTCGACGACCTCGCCGGCCGGGCCCGGGTGGTGGAGGCGCGGCTGGGGTGAGCGCGCTCGAGCCGCTGGTCGAGGCGCTCGACGCCGGCGGGGTCGTGGGAGTGCCCACCGACACCGTGTACGGCATCGCCTGCCGGCCCGACGCCGCCGCCGCCCTGGCGAGGGTCTACGCCGTGAAGCGGCGCCCCCCGGAGATGGCGGTCGGCCTGCTCGCCGCCTCCGCCGAGCAGCTCGAGCCGCTGGTGACGATGGCGGCGACGGCCCGGCGCCTCGCCGCCGCCTTCTGGCCCGGCGGCCTCTCCCTGGTGCTCCCGGCCACCCCCGGCAGCGGGCTCGCCGTGCCCCGGCCGGGGGGCACGCTGATGGTCCGGGTGCCCGGCCACCCGCTGCTCCGCGAGCTGCTGCGCCGCACCGGCCCGCTCGCGGTCACCAGCGCCAACCGCCACGGCGAGCCCGCCTGCACCACCGCGGCCGAGGTGGCCGAACGCCTCGCCGGCGAGCTGGACGCGCTCCTCGACGGCGGTCCCGGAGACGGGAGGGGGTCCACTATCATCGACTGCTCCGAGGATCCCCCGCGCGTGCTGCGGACCGGGCCGGTCTCCTTCGACCAGCTCCGGCCGTATCTCGGGGGCTGACCTCCCACCGCCGCCGCCCGTGCGTACGCCACGGGGAGACGACGACCCGAGGCCTGCATCCTTGCTCGAGACCCCCTTGAAGCCCGCGCTGCGCGCCGCCGACCCGGAGGTGGCCGACCTCCTCGAGGCCGAGCTGCTCCGCCAGGAGGAGACCCTCGAGCTGATCCCCTCGGAGAACCTGGCGCCCCCGTCGGTGCTCGAGGCGGTCGGCTCCTGGCTGAACAACAAGTACGCCGAGGGTGTCCCCGGCAAGCGCTACTACGGCGGGTGCCAGGTCGTCGACCAGATCGAGAACCTCACCCGCGATCGCGCCAAGGCGCTCTTCGGCGCCGACCACGCCAACGTGCAGCCGCACTGCGGCTCCAGCGCCAACATGGCGGTGTACTCGGCCACCCTGAAGGTCGGGGACACCGTGCTGGGGATGGCGCTCGACCACGGCGGCCACCTCACCCACGGCTCGCCGGCGAACTTCTCGGGGAAGCTCTACCACTTCGAGAGCTACACGGTCTCCGAGAGCACCGGCCGGCTCGACTACGACGAGCTCCGCGCCCGCGCCGCCGAGGTGGGCCCGAAGATGATCGTGGCCGGCTACAGCGCCTACCCGCGCACCCTCGACTTCGCCGCCTTCGCCGACATCGCCGCCGACGTGGGCGCGCTGCTGCTCGTCGACATGGCCCACTTCGCCGGGCTGGTCGCCGCCGGGGTGCATCCCAGCCCCGTTCCCCACGCCGACCTGGTCACCCTCACCACCCACAAGACGATGCGGGGCCCCTGGGGCGGGATGATCCTCTGCCGCGCCCAGTACGCCGACGCGATCGACAGGGCGGTGTGTCCCGGGGTGCAGGGCGGCCCGCTCAACCACGCGATCGCGGGCAAGGCGGTGATGCTCAGGCTGGCCGGCCAGCCCGCCTTCCGCGAGTACGCGGCCCAGGTGGTGACCAACGCCCACGCCCTGGCCGCGGCGCTGGTGGCCCGGGGCATGACCCTGGTCACCGGAGGCACCGACAACCACCTCATGCTCCTCGACCTGCGGCCGACCGGGCTCAAGGGCCGCGCGGTGCAGTCGGCCTTCGACGAGGTCGGCATCACCGTCAACGCCAACACCTTCCCCTTCCACGGCGGCAGCCCCTTCAACCCCAACGGCATCCGCCTCGGCACCCCGGCGGTGACCTCCCGGGGGATGCGCGAGACCGAGATGGAGGAGATCGCCGACCTGGTCGCCACCATGCTCGGGGGCTTCGACGACGCCAGCGTGCGCGCGTCGGTGCGAGAGCGCAGCCTGGCGCTCTGCCGCCGCTTCCCGCTCGCCTACCGCTCCGCGCCATGAGCCGCGGCCACCGGTGATCCCCGACCTCAGCACCGCCTCCTGGTACCCGGCGCTCCTCCCCTTCCTGCTCGCCTCGCTGGTGACCTGCGCCGGGGTGCCGCCGAGATTGTGGCTGGCGCGGGGGGTGGGGGCGGTCGACCGTCCCGACGCCGAGCGCCGCATCCACCGTGAGCCCACCCCCCGGCTGGGGGGCATCGCCATGTTCGCCGGCTTCGCCATCGCCGTCGCCGTCTTCGGCTCGGGCGTGCCCGAGCGCTGGCAGGTGGTGGCCGTGACCGCCGCCATCACCCTGGCGATGGCGGTCGACGACGTGCTCCGCCTCCCCGCCTGGTCGAAGCTGGTGATCGAGATGGGGGCGGGGATCCTGGTCGCCCTGCTCGGCATCACCATCACCTTCTTCGGCTTCCGCACCGATCCCGGCAGCATCCTCGACCTCGGCCTGCTCGCCGCCCCGGTGACGGTGGTCTGGCTGGTGGGCATGCAGGTGTCGATCAACCTGCTCGACGGCGTCGACGGGGTCGCCGGCGGGGTGGTCGCCATCGTCGCCGGGGTGCTCCTGCTCGCCGCCATCAACCGGCTCGGGGGCTCGGCCGGCGAGATCCAGAGTGGGGTCATCGTGATGAGCGGCGCGCTGATGGGCTGCTGCTTCGGCTTCCTGTTCTGGAACATGGCCCCGGCTCGCGTCTTCATGGGCGACTCGGGAAGCCACTTCCTCGGCGTCGCGGTGGGGACGATCACCGTGCTCGGGACGGCCAAGGTGGCCGTCGCCCTCACCATCCTGGTGCCGCTGGTGAGCCTCGGGCTGCCCATCGGCGACACCGCCTTCGCCATCGTGCGGCGGCGGCGCGCCGGCACCGGCATCGCCGCTCCCGACGCCGGCCACCTCCACCACCGGCTGCTCGCCCTCGGGCTGAGCCCGCGCGAGACCGCCCTCGCCTTCTACCTGGCGACCACCATCCTCGGCTGCATCGCGCTCGGCATCTTCGGCCATCGCAGGGTGCTCGCCATCGCCGCGGTGCTGCTCGTCGTGGCGCTGATCATGCTGCTGTGGCGCAGTCACCGGCGCGTTCCGGTGGGCGACCCGCCGCCGCTGCTCTCCCGGGGGGCCGCGGTCCCCACCCGCGCCCGTCGCGGCGGCGAGGCCGACTGAAGGGCCCCGCGCCCTCGGGCGCCGAGCTCGCCGGCCTTGGTCTCTACCTCTGCGCGGCCGTCGTGATCCCGCTGTTCATCGGGCTCCGCATCGACGATGCCATGCACAGCACCCCGCTCGGGTTCGGGCTTGGGCTGCTTGTTGGTATCGTTGCAGGGTTTTCCGGCATCTACCTGAGGTTCAGACGCTACCGGTGATGGGGCGAAGCGCGACATTGGAGACCACGCGCATGCTGCGCGCCAGCAGCCTGGTCTGCGCCGGCGCGGCGCTGCTGTGCGTGCTCGCCGGCCTCGCGGTGGGGCAGCCCGTGGGCGCTGCCGTGGTCGGGCTCGGACTGCTTCTCGGCGCCGTCAACCCCCTGGTGCTGCTGCTGCTGCTGCGGATGGGGGTGAACCCGGGCGCCACCAGCATGACCCGTCTCGGGGTGTTCACCGCCGTGGTGATCGCCGCCGGCTTCGCCGTGGGCGTGAGCCGGGCCTGGCTGCTGGTGCTGGGAGTGGCCGCCGCCCAGCTGGTGAGCGCGGTCGCCGCCGCCGTGGAGATGACCCGCCGATGAGCATCCTGGCCGCCGAAGCCCCCAGCGGCCACGAGGCCGTCAGCCTCTGCGGCTCAAACTTCTGCACCATCAACTACCAGACGCTGATCTCCAGCGCCATCGCCATCGTCATCACCATCGTCTTCGGCCTGTGGGTGGCCGCGAAGGTGCGCAGCGGCCGGCCCAACAAGGTGCAGCTGCTGTTCGAGCTCTTCCTCGACTACGTGCGCAACCTGGTGGGCGACACCGTCAGCCGGGAGGGGACCGCGTTCATCGTCCCCCTCGCCGCCACCATCGGCTTCTACATCCTGGTGGCCAACTGGCTCGACTTCCTTCCCCTCATCAACCCGATCGAGCCGGCGGCCTCGGACGTCAACCAGACGGCGGCGATGGGCGTGCTGGTGTTCCTGGCAGCCCAGGTGTACAGCCTGAGGGTCCTGGGAGTGCGCGGCTTCCTCCGCAAGTTCACCAAGCCGTTCGAGATGCCCCTCGTGGTGCGGATCGTGTTCGTCCCGCTCAACCTCATCGAGGAGCTGGTCAAGCCGGTGACCCTCTCCCTCCGACTGTTCGGCAACATCTTCGCCGGGGTGGTGATGGTGTTCCTCCTGGGACAGCTCTACGGAGCCGGAGCGGCCGTCCTCTCGCACGTCTTCTTCGGCGTCTTCGGCGTCCTGCTGCTGATCGTCTGGAAGTTCTTCGACGTCTTCTTCGTCGGGACCATCCAGGCGTTCATCTTCATGCTGCTGACCGTCATCTACTTCGGACAGGCGCGGGAGGGGCTCGAGGAGGATGAGCACCACGGCGCCGCCCACTCCCAGCCCACCGCCGCCTGACCTTCTGAGGAGCACTTCATGGCCGATCCCAACAACATCAACCATGCAGTCGCCGTCGCCGGTGCCCTGGTGGGCTCGGGGCTGGCGCTGGGTGGAGGTGCCATCGGCGCCGCCATCGGCGACGGTCTCGCCGGCAACGCCACCATCCAGGGCATGGCCCGCCAGCCCGAGGCGCGCGCTCAGCTGCAGGTGACGATGTTCCTGATCATCGGCCTCTGCGAGGCGATGTACTTCATCAACCTCGCGCTCGCCTTCTACTTCATCACCTCGATCGCCGAGAAGTTCGCGGTCTAGGCTCGCCGGTGCTCGCCCTCACGCCCCCCGCGATCACGTCGGGCCTGCTCGACGTCAACGGCACCTTCGTAGCCGAGCTGATCGCCTTCGTGATCATGCTCGGCATCCTCGGCAAGTACGCGTACCCGCCGATCATGCGCGCCGCCGAGGCCCGGCAGAAGCAGATCGAGGAGGGGGTCAAGGCCGCCCAGGAGGCGGAGAAGCGCCTCCAGGCGGTGCAGAAGGAGGTGGAGGAGACCCTCGCCGAGGCGCGGGGCCAGGCGCGTGAGATGATCAACCGCGCCCACCAGGAGGCCGCCGCCGAGGCCGAGGAGCTCCGCGACCGGGGCCGCCGCGACGCCGAGGCGCAGGTGGAGAAGGCGCGGGGCGACATCCAGGCGGAGAAGGACCGGGCGGTGCAGGAGCTGCGCGCCCAGGTCAGCGCCCTCGTCGTCGATGCCGCGGGCAGGGTGCTCGGCGCCGCCATCGACGAGAAGGCCCACGCACGGCTCATCG
Source organism: Chloroflexota bacterium (assembly GCA_034666485.1). GTDB lineage: Bacteria > Chloroflexota > Dormibacteria > Aeolococcales > Aeolococcaceae > CF-96. The sequence continues at coordinate 5,479 of JAXDLS010000366.1, read as the reverse complement.
AGGAGTCGCTGCGACAGGTCTCCCCGGGGTCGTAGGGAATGGCCTCCGACGTGCTCGCGCGGCGCTACGCCGAGGCCTACTTCCAGCTCGCCAGGGAGGCGGGCACGGTGGAGAGGTGGGGCGACCACCTGGCCCGTGCGGTCGAGATGCTCGAGCACCCGGCGGTCGCCGAGGCGATGCGCAATCCCCGCGTGTCCCCGGCCGACCGTGTCCGGCTGGTCATGGACCTCCTCGACGGCCTCGACCAACCCGTCCGCAACCTGGTGCGGCTGCTGATCGAGCGCGGTCGCAGCGGGATCCTGGGGGCGGTGCTGGACCACTACCGCACCCTCGCCGACGCCGAATCCGGGATCACCCGGGTCCAGGTGACCGCGGCGGTGCCCATCGACCAGAACCTCGAGCAGCACATCACGGATACGCTGGGCCAGCGGCTCGGCGGCCGCATCCAGACCACCGTCCGGCAGGACCCCTCGATCCTCGGGGGACTCATCATCAGAATCGGCGACCGCGTCATCGACGGCAGCCTGCGCACCCGCTTGCAGCAGCTGCGGGCCGCGCTCGCCTGACCCACCGCACCCGGGGGCGCAGGCACCCGCACCACAAGGACGAGAGCGACAACTGATGGCAATCCGCAGTGACGAGATCGGCGAGATCCTGAGGAAGCGCATCGCCAGCTTCGAGGCCCCGGTGGTCGACGCCAACGAGGGCGTGATCACCTCGGTGGGTGACGGAATCGTCCGCATCTACGGCCTCGAGAAGGCGATGGCGGGCGAGCTCCTCGACTTCCCCGCGCCGGAGGGGGGGCAGCCCATCGTGGGCCTGGCCCTCGACCTCCGTGAGGACGGCGTCGGCGCCGCGATCATGGGCCCCTACGAGCACCTCCAGGAGGGTGACACGGTCCGCACCACCGGCCAGGTCGCCCAGGTGCCGGTGGGCGACGAGCTGGTGGGCCGCATCGTCAACGCGGTCGGCCAGGAGCTCGACGGCAAGGGCCCGATCGAGACCTCGGAGACGCTGCCGGTCGAGCGGGTGGCGCCCGGCGTCATCTACCGCCAGCGGGTCGACACCCCGCTGCAGACCGGCATCAAGGCGATCGACGCCATGATCCCGATCGGTCGTGGCCAGCGCGAGCTGATCATCGGCGACCGGCAGACCGGGAAGACCGCGGTCGCCCTCGACGCCATCATCAACCAGAAGGGCACCGGCGTCATCTGCATCTACGTCGCCGTCGGCCAGCGCTCCGCGACCGTCGCCCAGGTGGCGGCGACGCTGCAGCAGTACGGCGCCATGGAGCACACCATCATCGTCGCGGCGACCGCCGCCGACCCCGCCGCGATGCAGTTCCTCGCCCCCTTTGCCGGCTGCGCCATGGGCGAGCACTTCATGAACAACGGCCGGCACGCGCTGATCGTCTACGACGACCTCAGCAAGCACGCACAGGCCTACCGCCAGCTCTCGCTGCTGCTCCGCCGCCCGCCGTCGCGCGAGGCCTACCCCGGCGACGTCTTCTACCTGCACTCGCGCCTGCTGGAGCGGGCCGCGCGCATGGCCGACTCGGAGGGTGGGGGCACGCTCACCGCGCTGCCGGTGATCGAGACCCAGGCCAACGACGTCTCCGCGTACATCCCCACCAACGTGATCTCCATCACCGACGGCCAGATCTACCTGGAGTCCGACCTCTTCAACGCCGGCATCCGCCCCGCCATCAACGTCGGCATCTCGGTGTCCCGCGTCGGCGGTGACGCCCAGACCAAGGCGATGAAGCAGGTCGCCGGCCAGCTGCGCCTGGACATGGCGCAGTACCGGGCCCTCGCCGCCTTCTCGCAGTTCGCCTCCGACCTCGACCGCGCCACCCGGCAGCAGCTGGAGCGCGGTCAGCGGATGACCGAGCTGCTCAAGCAGCCGCAGTACGAGCCCATCCCCTTCGCCAAGCAGGTGATCGCGATCTTCGCCGGCACCCGCGGCTACCTCGACGACGTCCCCATCGACCGGGTCTCCGAGTTCGAGCGCTCGCTGCTGCGCTGGATCGACCAGAGCCACCCGGAGCTCGAGAAGGACATCGAGGAGAACAAGCGCATCACCGACGAGACCGAGAAGGCGCTGCGCGCGGCGGTGGAGGAGTTCAAGAAGGGCTTCGCCGGGTGAGCCGCGCCGAAGGCGCGCCCGTCCCAACGCGGATGAACGCAAAGTGACCGGTGAGAGGCCGCTGAGGAATCGGAGCGCAGCCCCACCACCAGCCGAAGGCCGACGCCAGGAGGCCTTCTGATGCCGAGCCTGCGCGACGTCCGGCGTCGCATCCGCAGCGTCCAGAACACCAAGAAGATCACCAAGGCGATGGAGCTGGTCGCCGCGTCCAAGATGCGGCGAGCGCAGGAGCGCGTCACCCAGGCGCGTCCCTACGCCGACGAGCTCTCCAGCATCATGGTCGAGCTGATGCGGCGCAACCCCGAGTACAAGCACCCCATGCTGGTGCCCCGCGAGGTGCAGCGCCGCGTGCTCATCCTGGTGACCACCGACCGCGGCCAGGTCGGCGGCCTCAACTCCAACAACGTCCGGCTGGCGGTGCGCGAGATCAACAGCGCGGGAGTTCCGGTCGGGGTCGTCACCATCGGGCGCAAGGGCCGCGACCTGATGCGCCGCCTCCGCAAGGAGCTGATCGCCGACCAGAGCATGCTCGGCGACCGCCCCACCATGGGCGACGTCCTCCCCGCGGTGCGGGTGGCCGTCGACGCCTACGTGGACGGCGAGGCCGACCAGGTCGACCTCGTCTTCGCCCGTTTCGTCAGCACCGGGCGGCAGGTGGCGACGCTGACGCGGCTCATCCCCGTGGAGCCTCCCGAGGACGCTCCCAAGATCGCCGCCGACTTCCTCTACGAGCCCGAGCCCAAGGACGTGCTCGACGCCCTGCTCCCCCGCTACGTCGAGGGCCAGGTCTACCGGGCGGTGCTGGAGAATGCCGCCAGCGAGCAGGCGGCGCGGATGCAGGCGATGCGCAACGCCAGCGACAACGCCGAGGATCTGATCGGCGACCTCACGCTCACCGCCAACAAGGTCCGGCAGAGCACCATCACCACCGAGCTCATGGAGATCGTCAGCGGCGCGGCCGCTCTCGAGGGCTGAGGCCCCCAAGTCAGGAGTCCAATCACCACATGGCAATCGGGATCCCGGTCGATTCGCAGGAGAAGTCGAAGGCTCAGCTGGGGCGGGTGGCGCAGGTCATCGGCCCGGTCGTCGATGTCGAGTTCAAGGGCGAGCGCGTCCCCGACATCCTCACCGCCCTGGAGGTCGTCCGCGAGGGCAGCCGCCTGGTCCTCGAGGTGCAGCAGAACCTCGGCAACGGCATGCTGCGCACCATCGCGATGGACTCCACCGAGGGGCTGCAGCGCGGCGTGCAGGTGCGCGACACCGGCTCCCCCATCCGCGTCCCCGTCGGCAAGGAGACCCTGGGGCGGATGTTCAACGTCATCGGCGAGCCGATCGACGGCAAGGAGCAGGTCGAGCCCACCGCCTGGTGGCCGATCCACCGCCGGCCGCCGTCGGTCGCCGAGCAGGAGACCAGCACCCAGATCCTCGAGACCGGCATCAAGGTCATCGACCTGGTGTGCACCTTCTCGAAGGGCTCGAAGATCGGCCTCTTCGGCGGTGCGGGCGTCGGCAAGACGGTCATCGTGCAGGAGATGATCCGCAACATCGCCAAGGAGCACGCCGGCTACTCGGTGTTCGCCGGCGTCGGTGAGCGCACCCGCGAGGGTCGCGACCTCTACGGCGAGATGGAGGACTCGGGCGTCCTCGCGCAGACCGCGCTGGTCTTCGGCCAGATGAACGAGCCGCCGGGGGCGCGCGCTCGGGTGGGCCTCACCGGCCTCACCCTCGCCGAGTACTTCCGCGACGAGCTCGGCGCCGACACCCTGCTGTTCATCGACAACATCTTCCGCTACACCCTGGCGGGCGCCGAGGTGTCGGCGCTGCTCGGCCGCATGCCCAGCGCGGTCGGCTACCAGCCCACCCTGGGCACCGAGATGGGCGACCTGCAGGAGCGCATCACCTCGACCAAGAAGGGGTCGATCACCTCGGTGCAGGCGGTGTACGTGCCCGCCGACGACTTCACCGACCCCGCCGTGGCCACCACCTTCGCCCACCTCGGCGCCACCGTGTCGCTGAGCCGCTCCATCTCCGAGCTCGGCATCTACCCGGCGGTCGACCCGCTCGACTCCTTCAGCCGCGTGCTCGAGCCGCGGATCGTCGGCGAGGAGCACTACCGCGTCGCCCAGGGGGTGAAGCGGATCCTGCAGCAGTACAGGGAGCTGCAGGACATCATCGCCATCCTCGGGCAGGAGGAGCTCTCCGAGGACCAGAAGCTCACCGTGGCGCGGGCGCGTCGCATCCAGAACTTCCTCTCCCAGCCCTTCTTCGTCGCCGAGGTGTTCACCGGCCGCCCCGGCCAGTACGTGAAGCTCGAGGACACCGTGCGCGGCTTCGCCGAGATCCTCGACGGCAAGCACGACGACCTCCCCGAGCAGGCCTTCTACATGGTCGGCAGCATCGACGAGGCGGTGGAGAAGGCCAGGGGCATGGCCGGCGAGGACGAGCGGCAGGACGCGGCCGGGAAGAAGGACGCTCCCACGGCCGCCGAGGCGAAGAAGGACGCTCCCGAGGCCGCCGAGGCGAAGAAGGACGCTCCCAAGGCCACCGCGGCGAAGAAGGACGCTCCCAAGGCCGAGGCCAAGAAGGACGCTCCCAAGGCCGAGGCGAAGAAGGACGCTCCCAAGGTCGCCGAGAAGAACGGCGCTGCCAAGCCCCAGGCGTCCGGGACGTCCGACAAGCCCCAGCGGAAGGACCGGAAGGGCTGATGGCCAAGCTGCAGGTCGAGCTGGTCACCGCCGAGGGGCGCCTGCTCAGCCGGGAGGCCGACTTCGTCGTCGCCCCCGGTGTCGAGGGTGAGCTCGGCGTCCTCCCCAGGCACATCCCCCTGCTGACCCCGCTGCGTCCCGGCGAGGTGATGGTGCGCAACGACGGAGACGACGAGTTCCTCTTCGTCGCGGGCGGCTTCCTCGAGGTGCTGCCCGACAGGGTGGTGATCCTCGCCGACGCCGCCGAGCGCGCCGAGGACATCGACGAGGCCCGTGCAGAGGAGGCGCGGAAGCGGGCGCAGCAGCTGCTCGAGGAGCAGCCCGAGGGTGTCGACACCGGCGCCACGGCCCTCGCCCTGGAGCGGGCGGTGATGCGTCTGCGGGTCGCCGAGCTGCGCCGGCGTCACCGGCGCGAGCCGCCGCCCACGGTGTCGACGCAGTAGCGGGCGTCCTCAGTCGGCGCGGGTCGCGCCGGCACCCACCCCGTCACCCCCGGTCGCGCTGGGGCTGCGGCGGCGTTCCACCCTCCCCGCGAGCTCGGCCGCACCGGTGGCGCGGAGGAAGTCGATGCAGGCCTGCCGGGTGAAGCGCAGGTGCTGGCCCGGGGTTCGCCAGGCGCTCAGCTGACC
>JAXDLS010000365.1:0-4847 GCA_034666485.1 Chloroflexota bacterium | reverse complement strand
GACGGCTTCCTGGTCTTCACCGCCCCCTTCGGCGCCTACGTCGACATCGACGCCGGCATCCGCTGCATGGTGTCGTCGTGGCGGCGGGTCGACGACAACGCCGCCCCGGCGCGCTCCAAGTGCACCGGCATCTACGTGAACAGCGCGCTCGCCAAGACCGAGGCGATGCAGAACGGCTTCGACGAGGCGATCATGCTCACCCACGAGGGGCATGTCTGCGAGGGCAGCGCGGAGAACATCTTCATCGTCCGCAACGGCACGCTGATCACCCCGCCCGAGTCCGACAACATCCTCGAGGGCATCACCCGCGCGACGCTGATCCACCTCGCCACCGAGGAGATGGGGCTCGAGGTGGTGCAGCGCTGCATCGACCGCAGCGAGCTGTACATCGCCGACGAGGTGTTCCTCTGCGGCACCGGCGCCCAGGTGTCGCCGGTGATCGAGATCGACCGCCGCCGCATCGGCGACGGCGAGCCGGGCCCGCTCACGCTGCGCATCCAGTCCGACTACTTCGCCATCTGCAAGGGGCGCAACCCCAAGTACCGCGACTGGCTGACCGCGGTCTACTGAGGCCGCACCAGCGCGGCCGCCGCCTCCTCGAGCAGGCGCGCGGCGCCGGCGATCCGGCCGGCGACGGGCAGGCCGGCGCCGAGCTCGACCACCTGGTCGAAGAGCGGCGGCACCCTCTCGCCGAGCCCGCCGGCGAGGGCCACGCAGGGCACGCCCGCGCGCCGCGCCCGCCGGGCGACCTCCGCCGGCGCCTTGCCTGCGGCGGTGGAGGCGTCGAGCCGTCCCTCGCCGGTGAGCACCAGGTCGGCGCCCCGCAGCGCGGCGTCGAGGCCGACGGTGTCGCAGACCAGGGCGGCGCCGGGCAGCAGCACGGCGCCGCAGAGCGCGGCGAGGCCGTAGCCGCAGCCTCCGGCCGACCCGGCGCCGGGACGGGCGGCGAGGTCGGGGGCGGCCCCGGCATCGCGGCCGGCCACCTCGGCGAGGCGGCGCAGCCCGGCCTCGAGCGCCGCGACCGCCGCGGTGCCGGCACCCTTCTGCGGCCCGAACACCGCCGCCGCGCCGCCGGGACCGAGCAGCGGGCTGGCCACGTCGACGGCCACCTCGAGGCGGCAGCGGTCGAGGGCGGGGTGGCGGCCGCGCAGGTCGAGCCCGGCGAGGCCGGCGAGCGCCCCGCCGCCGTCGCCGAGCCCGGCACCCGCACGGTCCACGAGGCGCACTCCGAGCGCGGCGGCGAGGCCGGCTCCCCCGTCGGTGCAGGCGCTGCCCCCGATCCCGACCAGGACGCGGGTGGCGCCGCCGTCGAGGGCGGCGGCGATCAGCTCGCCGGTGCCGCGGGAGGTGGCCCTCAGGGCGTCGAGCCGGTCGCCGAGGAGCCGCAGCCCCGACGCCTCGGCGAGCTCGACCACGGCGGTGGTGGCGTCGAGCCAGCCGAGGCGGGCGTCGACGGGGTCGCCCAGCGGGCCGGTGACCCGGTGCACCTCGACCCGGGCGGCCGTTCCGGCGGCGCGGAGGAGGACGTCGAGGGTGCCGTCCCCGCCGTCGGCGACGGGACGCTCGACCGGGTCGGCGCCCGCGGCCGCGACCCCTCGGGCGAGGGCGGCCGCGGCGGCGCGCGCATCCAGCGAGCCCTTGAAGGCGTTGGGCGCGCACACCACTCTCATCCGCGGGACCCGCTGCCGGGGTTGTCGGTCAGCCGGCAGCGGCGGTGGTGCGTGCCGGGAAGCGAGCCCGGCAGTCCCTGCAGACCTCGAGGTGGTTGACGAGCATCCGTTTCTGGTCCTGGCGGAGGTTGCGCCGCCCGATGTGCTCGAGGATGTGGGTCACGGTGGCGCAGTCGCCCGAGGCCTCCTGCGACCCCTCCTGCTTGAGGTACAGCTCCTTGAAGCGGCGCCGGGCGCGGTGGAGCAGGGTCTCGACGGCCGACTGGCTGATGCCCATGACGTGGGCGATGGAGGCGTAGGAGAGGCCCTGGAGCTCGCGCAGGGTGAGCACCATCCGCTGGCGCTCGGGAAGCTGCTTGGCGACATCCCACACCACCCGGCGCATGTTGGTGATCTCCAGCGCCGACTCGGGGCTGCGCTCGCGGTCGTGGTCGACGAGGCGCATCACCGCCTCCTCGACGTCGTCGCCCCCGGGCTCGATGTGGTGCTGCACCTTGTCGCGGCGGCGCAGCTCGTCGTGGCACAGGTTCACGGCGATGCGGTAGATCCACGCCGAGAAGTGGAACGTGTCGTCGACGCGGTTCAGCGTCTTCAGCACGTTGTAGAAGGTCTCCTGCACCAGGTCCTCGGCCAGCTGGCCGTCGCCGACGTAGCGCGCGCAGAGGGCACGGATTCGCTGGTTGTACCGGGTGAAGATCCGATCGAACGCGCTCGCGTCGCCGTCCCGGTACAGCCGGATCAGCGCCAGGTCGTCCAGCTCGGCGACGTCGTCGGCCATCACAGACTCCGGGGAAACCGAGATCACCTCGAGACCCCTCCCTCACTTGCACGCATCCCACCCTGGTCCTCGGCAGTCGAGGCCGGGTGCGGTTCATTAATAGCAGGGGGCCGAGCCGCTTCCTGTTACCGATCGGTGACGGTCGCGGAGATGCAAGTTTCGGGCCCTGCCAGCGTCCTATTGGGTAAGGGAGGCCCCGGCGAGCGGTCGCCGACAGCGTCGCGTGCGGCGTGATCCCGCCACGTTCGAGCGTTGAGTAGGATAGGGGATGATGACAGCGGACGCTTGGGGTGCTGGCACTGCGGGACCGACGGGGCATGTCCTGGTCCGCTTCGCCGACGACGAGATCCTCGAGGGCGCCGTCGACCGGCTCGACCTCGACCATCCCGACTTCGAGCTGACCCTCAGCGACCCGGGCACCAACAACCGTCGCGCGCTCATCCCGCTTCCCTCGGTGAAGTGCCTCACCCTGGGCCGGCGTCCGCTCGATCCGCCGATGTGCATCGACAACATGCAGAAGGTGGCGGTCCGCTTCCTCGACGGCGAGGTCGTCAAGGGCCTGATCGCGGACAGCCCACAGCGCAACAAGTACGGCGTCACCGTCGAGCTGGTGAGCCCGGCCGGCGACGAGATCGAGCTGCTCGGCATCCCGTACCACAGCCTCAAGGCGGTCTTCTACCTGAAGTCCTGGGACAGCCGTCCCCCGGAGTACGTGGACGTCACCGGCCAGTGGTCGGGGACGCGCATGGACACCCCGCTCGTCGACCTGCTCGGCGAGATCGGGCGCCTGGCCGACCTGCGCGACCGCGGTGAGCTGACCGACGAGGACTTCCAGCGCCGCCGCCGGGTGATCCTCGACAAGATCTGACCAACCGGCCGGTCTGCCGCCGCCCGGTCAGCGGGATTGCGGCTCCATCCACCCGTCCATTCGCCGTGGCGGCTCAGCCGGCGGCGCGCTTCAGCGGGTCGGGGGGGAAGCACCCGGCGCCGAAGCAGGCGCTCGACCAGCGGTCGAGGCGTGCGGCCAGCCAGTCGAGCTGGTCGCCGAGGGCGTCGACGATGCTCTGCTCCATGGCGTCGGTGCGGCGCTCGATCTCGGCGCGGGCGGCGCGTCCCCGCTCGCTCAGCTCGGCCCCGTCGAGCAGCCCCTCGGCGCGGAGGCGCTCGGCGGCGGCGTCGATGACCGGCTCGCCGAAGCCGCGGGTCGCGGTGTACGAGCCCAGCGGCATCCCCAGCCACAGCTCGGTCAGCACGCTCATCTCCACCGGTCCGCGGCCGGAGGCGATCGCGGCGGCGATGTGGCTGTCGCTGCGGTGCTCGCGGACCAGGTCGCAGGCGCGCTGGAGGCGGGCCGCGGGGACATCCGGCCAGGGCTGGGCGCGGAGCGCGGCGAACAGCGGGCGCCCGGTGGCGTCGGCGCCCCGGACGGCGCCGTGCAGGGTCGCCGCCACCTCGTCGACGCCGTCGTCGCCGATCACCTCGCCGAGGCTCTCGCCGATCGCCTGGGTGCGCTCGTGGAGGACGTCGGCGATCGGCGCCGTGGCGCGGGCGGCGGTCCAGAGGCCCTCGACCAGGGGCGGGTCGAACCAGGCGAAGGCGGCGGCCACGACCGCGGGCGCGGTGTCGCCGAGGGGGCCACCCCGGCCGGCCACGTAGCCGGTGAGGAAGTCGAGGCCGAGGCCGGCGAGGCGCTCGTTGACCAGCCGCGACCAGACCGGGTGCATGGCGATGGGCTCGACGGCGTCGCGCAGCTGCCGCGCCGGGCCGCCCCCGCTCACCGCCTCGGGCACCGGGGTGTCCTCGGCGCGGGCCGCGAAGAAGACGCCGAGGGCCTCGTCGTAGTCCATGGCAGCGGATCATCGCAGATCGCATCCCCCGCGATGCTGGCGGTCAGCTGCGCCCCCAGGAGCTCTGGACGAACAGTGCGCCGATGGTGACCGCCATCAGCGCGGTGGCCAGCAGCACCCTGAGGTCGTGGACCACGTCGGTGAGGCCGGGATAGAAGAGGGTCTGGCGGAGGCCGTCGATCGCGTAGCGGATGGGCACGAAGGCGCTGATCCGGCGAAGCCAGTCGGGCAGGAACTGGATGGTGGTGAAGCCTCCGCCGAGGAAGAAGAGGTAGGTGGCGAGCACCGAGGCGGCCATCGACACCACCCGGGCGCCGCGGAGCACCGAGCCCAGCGCGGCGCCCACGGCGGAGGCGCAGACCGCAGTCACCACGAAGAGCGCGAGCAGCGCCGGCCAGTGCCCGGGCGGCGGCGACACCACTCCCGACCAGGCGCCGAGGAGCAGCACCGGGACGATCGCGGCCATGGCGGCGAGCACGCCGCCGAGGAGCCGGCCGGTGACCAGCACCCCCGGGGGCACCGGCGCGATCGCCAGGTGCCGGGCGGTCCCCC
>JAXDLS010000364.1:0-2781 GCA_034666485.1 Chloroflexota bacterium | reverse complement strand
CGGGTTCCGCCGCTCCGCACCGAGACGCAGTGCCAGCGCCGGGTCGCGGGCCCACAGCGTGACCGCCCGTCCCGAGGCCGCGAGTACCGATGCCAGGGCGGTCCCCCACGACCCCGCCCCGAGCACGCCGATCACGAGAGCACGCCCCTCCCAGTCCGGCCGGCTACCGGCGCCCGCGGATCGCCGCCCGGCGGCGCTCGGCGACCCCGCCGTCGTCCTTCTCCGCCCGGGCCCGGAGCACCAGCCGCAGCGGCACGCCGCCGAAGCCGAATACCGCGCGGATGCGGTTCTCCAGGTAGCGCTGGTAGGCGAAGTGCATCATCTCGGGATCGTTGACGAACAGGGCGATCGTCGGTGTCTGGCTCTGGGCCTGGGCGGCGTAGAGCAGCTTCAGCTTCCGTCCCTTGTGGAACCGGGGCGGATGCTCCTCGATCGCGGTCCGCAGCAGCGAGTTCAGCGCTCCGGTGGGGATGCGGGTGCTCCGCGCCGCGGCCACCTGCCGCGCCGCGGCCAGCACCCTGTTCACACCCCGGCCCTCCAGGGCGCTCACGGCCAGCACCGGCACGCCGGGGACGAACGAGAACGCCTCCTGCACCTTGTTGAGCGTGGCGGGGTCGGCGCGGGTCTCGGTGTCGAGCAGGTCCCACTTGTTGATCACCACCACCAGGCCCTTGCCCGCCTCGGCGGCGTAGCCGGCGACGTGGCGGTCCTGGGCGACCACGCCGGTGGAGCCGTCGACCACGACCACGGCGACGTCGCTCCTCTCCATCGCCCGCAGGGCGCGGAGCAGGCTGTAGTGCTCGACGTCGGTGCCGATCACGCCCCGGCGGCGGATGCCCGCGGTGTCCACCAGCACCACCTCGCCCTGCTCGTCCTCGATGCGGGTGTCGACGGTGTCGCGGGTGGTGCCGGGCACCGGCGACACCAGCGCCCGCTCCTCCCCCACCAGGGCGTTGAGCAGCGACGACTTGCCCACGTTCGGCCGTCCCACGATGGCCACCCGCACCGGCGTCCCGGCGGCGGCCACGCCATCGCCATCGTCCACCACCTCGTCCAGGCCGTCCTCGGCGGGCTCGGGCAGCACCTCCACGAGCCGGTCGCAGAGGTCGCCGACGTCGACGCCCTGCAGCGCGCTGATCATCAGCGGCTCGCCCAGCCCCAGCCGGTAGAGCTCGTGGGACAGGTAGGGGTCGACCGGGCTGTCCGCCTTGTTCCCGGCCAGCAGCACCGGCCTGCCGCCGGTGCGCAGCAGCGCCGCCACCTCCTCGTCGAGGCCGGTGACGCCGTCGCGGACGTCGACGAGGAGCAGGCACACGTCCGCCTCGGCGATCGCCAGCCGCGCCTGCTGCTGGGTGCCGCCGACCAGCTGCGCGAGATCGGAGCCGTCGTCGCGGCCGCCGGTGTCGAGCCCGGCGGTGTCCACCACCGTGAACCGACGCCCCGCCCACTCCGCGACCCCGTAGAGGCGGTCGCGGGTCAGCCCGGCGAACTCGTCGACGATGGCGCGCCGCTCACCGGTCAGCCGGTTGAAGAGGGTCGATTTCCCGACGTTGGGGCGGCCGACGATGGCCACGATCCCCGACGGGGTGGCGGTCGACGCCTCGGCGCGCCGGTGCCGCAGCCGTCGCGGCGTCCGGGTTGCCGCCGTCCGGCCGCGGCCGGTCCGGGGCGCCATCAGCGTCCCGCCTCGGCGGCGACGCCGTCGACCGCCATGCCGACCTCGCCGAACCCGTCGGCGCCGGGCAGCAGCCGCCAGCCGCGCACGTCGCCGGCGCCGTCCGCCGAGGAGGACACGATCACGTAGAGGTACTCCGCCCACGCCCGCTCGGTGTCGAGCCGCGACGGTACCGCCGGATGGTCGGGATGCGAGTGCCAGAATCCCAGGACCTCCAGGCCGACCTCCCGGGCCGCCCGCTCGGCGCGCAGGATCGCCAGGGGGTCGAGCTCGAAGCGGTCGCGCCCCCGGGCGGCGAGATTCGCCCCCGAGGTGACCGACCGCACGGCCAGGGCGTCGTCCGCCCCGACTGCCCCCACCAGCACCCCGCACCCCTCCGAGGGGTACGCGGCAGCAGCCAGCCGCCCGAGCTCAGCCGCCGCGGAGGGGCTGAGCACCACGCCCGCTTCCACGGCTACCGGTCGCGCTGGCGGTACAGCCCGCTGCTCAGGTACCGGTCGCCACCGTCGGCGAACACGATGACGATCACGCCGCACTGCCCGTCGGCGGCGAGCGCGCGCCCCACCGAGCCGGCGACGTGCAGGGCGGCACCACTGGAGTGACCGATCAGGATCCCCTCGGTCGTGGCCAGCCGGCGGGCGACGTCGTACGCGTCCTCGGTCGACACCCCGACGTTGCCGTCGGCGAGGCCGGGGTCGTAGATCCCCGGCACGATCGAGGTCTCCATGTGCTTGAGCCCCTCGAGCCCGTGCCACGGCTCGTCCGGCTCGACGCTGATGCACCGCACCGCGGGGTTCAGCTTCTTCAGCCGCCGGCTGGACCCCATGAAGGTCCCGCTGGTGCCGAGGCCGGCGATGAAGTGGGTCACCCGGCCGCCGGTCTGCTCCCAGATCTCCAGCCCGGTGCCGTCGTAGTGGGCGCGCCAGTTGGCGTCGTTGTTGTACTGGTCGGGCATGAAGTACCGGTCGGGATCGGCGTCGCGCAGCTGCCGGGCGAGCAGGATCGCCCCGTCACTGCCCTCGAGCGCGTCGCTGTACTCGATCTCGGCGCCGAAGGCGAGGACCATCTGCTTGCGCTCCTCGCTCACGTTGGTGGGCATCACCAGC